>DASXMK010000504.1:0-7258 GCA_036495705.1 Caulobacteraceae bacterium
TCAGGAAATGGCCCAGCTCGTGCACGGTGATGATGAGGGTGATGACCGTCAGTAGCGGAACGACCAGCAGGATCAGGCTCTGAAAAAAGGCGGCCATTAGAGCGTGATCTCCTCCCTGAGCCTTGCCATGCCTTAGAAACGCGACAGGACTTGGGCGGCCACGCGGCGGGCGGCGCCGTCCACCATCTGCGCCCATTCGACGGCGTCGGATTCGCTCCCGGCGGCCAGGTCCTGGGTTCCATTCATTCTGGCCAAGGTTTCTTCCACAGTGCGGGCGATGTCCAGAAAGCCGATGGCGCCATCGAGAAATGCCCCCACCGCGACCTCATTGGCGGCGTTCATCGCCGCCGGAGCGCCGCCGCCGGTCAGCAACGCGCCGCGGGCGATCGTTAGGGCCGGAAACCGTTTGTGATCGGGGCGCTCGAACGTCAGCGAGCCAATCGCGGCCAAATCGAGCGCCGGCGCGTCCCACGCCACGCGCTCGGGCCAGGCCCAGGCGCAGGCGATCGGCGCCCGCATGTCCGGGGGCCCAAGCTGCGCCAGCGTCGAACCGTCGGCGTACTCAACCAGGCTGTGGATCATCGATTGCGGGTGGATGACGACGTCGATCTTGCCCGGCGGCATGTCGAATAGATAGGCCGCTTCGATGGTCTCCAGGCCTTTGTTCATCATTGTGGCTGAGTCGACGGAGATCTTGGCTCCCATACTCCAGTTCGGATGGGCCACGGCCTGTTGCGGCGTCGCCGCTCTCATGCTGTCCAGGCTCCAGTCCCGGAACGGGCCGCCCGAGGCCGTCAAGATTAGTCGCCGCACAGCACCGGCGTTGGCGCGCTCGAACACCTGGAATATGGCCGAGTGCTCGGAATCGACAGGTATGATCCGCCCCCCCGACTGGCGGGCGATGGCGAGCAAAATTGGGCCGGCGCAGACCAGGCTTTCCTTGTTCGCCAAGCCGATCGTCGACCCGGCCCTGGCCGCGGCCAGTGTGGGCGCCAGACCAGCCGCGCCAACGATCGCCGACATGACCCAGTCCGCCCCCTGGGACGCGGCCTCGATGATGGCGGCGTCTCCCGCGGCCGCAGCCACGCCCGAGCCGTTCAGGCGCTCCCGCAACTCCGCAAGGCCACTCTCGTCCTGAATTACCGCCAGCTTGGGTCGCCAATGAAGAGCCTGCTCGGCGAGGCAAGCGACGTTCCGCCCAGCGGCCAAGGCCAGGATTTCCACGTCCGCGGCCGCGCGTTCCAGAAGGTCAAGGGTCGACACCCCAACGGACCCGGTCGAACCCAATATGACCACGCCGCGAGAGGCCATCAGTGAGCCCAGCCAAAATGCACGACCAGCCGGGCGATGGCGAACACCATGACCGCGAACATAAGCCCATCGACGCGATCCAACAGGCCCCCATGGCCAGGGATCAGATCGCCCGAGTCTTTCACGCCAAACCGGCGCTTGAGCATGGACTCCCAGAGATCACCGGCCATGGTCGCCAACCCTCCGGCCAAACCGGTGACCGCCGCTCCGACCAGGGACAGATGCATGAACGCAGCGGCCACCCCCACCGCCGCCGCCGCGGACCCAGCCAGTCCGCCGACGAATCCTGACCAGGTCTTGTTGGGGGAGAAACGCGGCCAAAGCTTTGGACCCTTCACCACATTGCCAACCAAGAAGGCGGCGATGTCGGCCGCCCAGGCCGTGGCGAACAACATCAGGGTCCAACCCGCTCCCTGTAGGGACTGTCTCAGCCATATGATCACAATGCCCGCCGGAGCGATGTAGAGCACGCCATAGGCGGCGTCGACGACGCGCGCGCCCGAGCCCGCGGCCAGGTACGCCGAGACGATCGCTCCCAGGCCAACGCACAGCCATGCCTCGGGATAGAGCCGCAGGTAGGACAACAGGATGACGCCCACCGTGGCCAAAGCGGTCGCCAAGCCGACCCGCCGCGCCGCACGGGGCGCGGCCATGGCGGCCCATTCCATGGCCATGACCGCCGCCGCGCCTGTCACCATGATCAGAAATGGCGCTCTCCATAGTCCTCCACGGTCGAACGCCCATACCGACAACAGCGCGCAGACCGCCAGGACAAGGCCCGACACCACCCTTACGCCGAAGTTTGTCCAGTCGAAGCCCCTAGCTCGCGGCAAGGACGTCATCGATCGCGACCCGGCCATATCGCCGTTCCCGCGAGCGATATTCGGCGATGGCGGCCTTCAGATGCTCGGGTCCGTAGTCAGGCCAGTAAACATCCTGAAACACAAGTTCAGCGTAGGCGCACTCCCAAAGCAGGAAGTTGGATATCCTCCGCTCGCCGCTTGTCCGCACGATAAGATCGGGGGCTGAGGCGCCGGCTGTCGAGAGGCGAGCCTCAAACGCCTTTTCGTCAAGCTCAGCCGGGCTGGCGCGCCCTTCCGCCACCGCCTCCGCGAATTTGCGCGCTGCGTCGACGATGTCGGCCCGCCCGCCATAGTTGAACGCCACCTGCAGATGGAAACGGTCATTGTTGGCGGTGCGCGCCTCGGCGCGTTCGACAATATCGAGGATGTCCGGCTCGAGACCGAGCCGGCGGCCGACGATGCGAACCTTGACCCCTTCGCGCTCGAGGCGGCCCAAATCAGTCTCGAAATAGGCCTTGAGCAGGGTCATCAACTCGGTGATCTCGTGCCGCGGGCGGCCCCAGTTCTCGGTCGAGAACCCGAATACCGTCAGGCGTTGAACGCCAAGCTCGGCGGCCCCTTCGACGGTCCTGCGCAGAGCTGAGACTCCCGCCCGATGACCCAGCGTGCGTGGAAGGCCGCGTTGGCGCGCCCAGCGACCGTTGCCATCCATGATGATGGCCACGTGCAGCCGGTCGTCTTCGGGACCCGGCGCGGGAATTGACCGGTCGTGCACGCCGCTCACGGACGACATTGCGGATCCTTCGCTTCGCGGCGGGCCGGGCGCGTGTGGGGTCTAAACCTGCATGATCTCATGTTCTTTGGTTTTCAAGCTCTCGTCCACGCGCTTGACCGCATCGTCGGTCAACTTCTGCACCTCATGTTCCAAGCGCTTGTGTTCGTCCTGATTGATCACCGAATCCTTCTCGGCTTTTTTCAGGTCATCCATCGCGTCCCGGCGCACATTGCGCACGGCGACGCGTTGCTGCTCGGCGTATTTGCCCGCCAGCTTGACCAGTTCTCGGCGACGCTCCTCGGAAAGCGGGGGGATCGGGATGCGCAGGTTCTGCCCTTCGACAACGGGATTGAGTCCCAGCCCAGAGTTTCGGATGGCCTTCTCAACCGACACGACCAAAGCCTTGTCCCAGACGCTGACGCTGATGGCCCGCGGCTCGGGTATGGAGACGGCTCCCACCTGGTTGATTGGCATCTTGGAGCCGTAGGCATCCACATGGACCTGGTCGAGCAGCGCCGCCGAGGCGCGGCCGGTCCTTAGACTGGCGAACTCCTCCTTCAGCGCGGTCACCGCCTTGTCCATCCGCCCGCGATATTTCGAAAGGTCGGGTTTCTCGCTCGCCGCCATGACGTTTGCTCCCGCTTACGCCGCTTCGGGCGGCGTCAAGATAGTGGTGTGTACGCCCTCTCCCCTGACCACACGCAGAAGGTTGCCGCGTTCACGAATAGAGAACACCACAATTGGAATATCATTGTCGCGCATCAGAGCAATGGCCGAGGCGTCCATGACCCGCAGGTTCCGGGACAGGACCTCATGATAGCTCAGGCGCTCAAATCGTTCAGCCTTCGGATCCGTCTTAGGATCGGCCGTGTAGACTCCATCGACGCTGGTGCCTTTCAGCAGGGCGTCACACCCCATCTCGGCGGCCCTCAGCGCAGCGGGGGTGTCGGTGGTGAAAAACGGCGCGCCAAGGCCGGCGGCGAAGATCACCACCCTGCCCTTTTCCAGATGCCTCAGCGCCCGCCGGCGAATGTAGGGCTCGCACACGGCGTCCATCGGGATGGCCGATTGCACCCGCGTATTGACGCCGGCTTTTTCCAGCGCGCTTTGCATGGCCAGGGCGTTCATGACCGTAGCCAGCATGCCCATATAATCGGCGCTGGCGCGCTCCATGCCGCGGCCGGCCATCGAGACCCCGCGAAAGATGTTGCCACCGCCGATCACCAGGCACAGCTGCACCCCGTCCGCGACCACCAAGGCGATATCCTCGGCCACCGCGTCCAGAGTCGACATCTCGATGCCAAAGGGCGCATCGCCCATGAGCACCTCCCCAGACACCTTGAGCAGTATGCGGCGGTAGGGACGGCCCACCATTGTCGTCGTTCTCCCTGCCGACTCAGCGCGTGAACATGACTCTGGGCGCGCCTGTGGCATAGGCCCGAGACGGGCGTGAAGGAAGCTCTCCCTCAGGCCCCCACGCCTGTCAGCGCGGCGACCTCGCCGGCGAAGTCGCCGCTTTCCTTTTCCACGCCCTCGCCGAGCGCCAGCCTGGCGAACCCTTTGACGGTCACCGGCGATCCCGCGGCCTTCGCAACCTCGGCCACGAGCTGCTCGATGGTCTGGTCCGGATTGCGCACATAAGCCTGCTTCAGCAGGACAGCTTCCTCGTAGAATTTCCGGACGCGGCCCTCGACCATCTTCTCGGCCACGGCCGGCGGCTTTCCGGAAGCGATCGCCTGCTCGGTGAAGATGGCCTTCTCGCGCTCAACCACCGCCGGATCGAGATCCTCAACGGACAGCGACAAAGGTGAGGCCGCAGCCACGTGCAAGGCGATGTTGCGGCCCAGTTCGCTCAGGGCCGCGCGAGCGCCTTCGCCCTCGACCGCGACCAGGACGCCGATGCGACCGAGATCCGGTGCGCCGGCCAGGGCGCCGTGGACATAGGCGCCAATGGCGCCGCGCTCGACCTTGAACCTTGCGGCCCGACGAAGAACCATGTTCTCGCCGATGGTGGCGATGAGGTGGGTAATGGCCTCCGCGACCGTTTGCCCGCTGTCCATGGCCGCGTCGCGCAACGCCTCGACATTACCCTCGACGTCGAGCGCCACCGCCGCAATGTTGCGGGCCAAGGCCTGAAAGGCGTCGTTTCGCGCCACGAAATCCGTCTCCGCGTTGAGCTCGATGACAGCGCCGGTCGTGCCCTGGCCGTCGTCGCGAACGGCCACGGCCACGGCGCCTTCGGCCGCCACGCGGTCGGCCTTCTTGGCCGCCTTCGCCAAGCCACGGGCGCGTAGCCAATCCACCGCCGCCTCCATGTCGCCGCCGGTTTCCTGCAGGGCCTTCTTGCAATCCATCATGCCCACGCCCGACTTTTCGCGCAGGGTTTTGACCAGGGTGGCGGTGATCTCGGCCATGACTAGGCTCTCCTCAATCGGGGTATTCTCGTAACTCAGCGGCGAGGGGGCATCCCCGTCGAAGCCGCGGCGCTCACGCCTCGCTGGAGGCCTCGGCCGCAGCATCCTCGGCTCCAGGTTCCTCGGCCGCGAGTTCCTCGGCCGCGAGTTCCTCGACAGCAGGCTCTTCAGCGGCAGAGTCCTCGGCTGCAGGTTCCTCGGCTGCAGGTTCCTCGGCCGCGAGTTCCTCGACAGCAGGCTCTTCAGCGGCAGAGTCCTCGGCCGCGGGGGGCGCTTCCACCGCCCGGCCAGGCTTCGGTTTCGGCTTCGGCTTCGGCTTCGCGGTCGGGGCGGCTTCTTCAGGGGCGGTGAAAGCCGCCTCGAGTTCTGGCTCGGCCGCCACGGGCGGCTCTTCCGCTTCCGGACCGGCGGCCTGCAGCGCAGGCTCGACCGGCGTCTCGGCCGCGCCGATGTCGACGCCCATGGCCACCTGACCTTCGGTGAGGCCGTCGAGCACCGAGTCGGCCATCAGATCGCAATAGAGCTGCAGGGCGCGGGCGGCGTCATCATTCCCAGGCACCGGGAAGCTGATGCCCTGCGGATTGCTGTTGGTGTCCAGCACCGCGATCACCGGAATATTCAGCTTGCGCGCTTCCTGGATGGCGATCGCTTCCTTGTTGGTGTCGATCACGAACATCAGGTCGGGTATGCCGCCCATGTCTTTGATGCCGCCCAGAGACAGTTCGAGCTTCTCGCGCTCGCGCGTCAGTTGCAGCAGCTCCTTCTTGGGCCGTCCGCCGGCATCGCCGCCATCGAGGACCGATTCCAGCTCGCGCAAGCGCGCGATCGAGGCCGAAATGGTGCGCCAGTTCGTCAAGGTCCCACCGAGCCAGCGGTGGTTGACGTAATATTGGGCGCAACGTTTGGCCGCCGCGGCAATGGGCTCGGAGGCCTGTCGCTTGGTGCCCACGAACAGGACCCGCCCACCAGACGCGGCCACCTCTCGCGCCTTGACCAGGGCCTGGTGCAACAGCGGCATGGTCTGGGATAGGTCGATGATGTGGATATTGGAGCGCGCGCCAAAGATGTAGCGCTCCATCTTCGGGTTCCAGCGATGGGTCTGGTGACCGAAATGCGCGCCAGCCTCGAGAAGCTGACGCATGGTGAAATCAGGCAGCGCCATGAACCTATGATCCTTCTTCCGGTTCAGCCTCCGCGAAGCCAACCGCGCCCCTTCGGGACGCGGACCGGAACGGCAAAGCGAGGGGATTGACCCGCGCAGCCGAACACTTCGCGTGTGAGATGGCGCGCCACATAGGGGCGCCGCCGACAAAAGGCAAGCCGGAGCTAGACGTCCTCCAGGGCGGCGACGCCGGGAGCGACCTTGATCGCCCCGCGTATGGCCGGGTCGAGCCGATAGCGGCCGGGCAGCTTTAATTCGACTTCCCGGCCGCCCGGAAAAGCCGCCACGACCGTCACTTCACCGCCGCCGTCGGACCGTTCGAGCCGTGAGCGGATTACGTCCAGTTCCGCCACCGCCGGTGAAAGATGAATCCTCAGGCCCGCAGCGGAATGCTCGATGACCTTGTCGAGCGGTCGCGCATCGTCGCCAAAAAAGCGGACCTCGCCATCGCTTGACCGGGCCCGCACCCGGATCATCACCGCCCGTCCGGGCTCCAGCAGGTCCCGGCACGTGCGCAGCGTATCCGGCGGAAACAGCACTTCGTACTCGCCGCTCGGATCGGACAGGGTGACAAATGCGAACTTGCCGCCGCTGTTGTTCGCCGACGTGCGTTCCTGGCGGCGGCGGACCACGCCCGCCATTCGAAACGCCTCCGCCCCGGCCGCGGTCTCGGTGACCGCGTCGAGGTACAGGGTGATGCGATGGCGCCGCAGCAGGCCCGCCATGTCCTCCAGCGGATGGCCGCTCAGATAAAAGCCTACCGCCAACAGCTCCTCGTCGAGGCGCGCAACCG
>DASXMK010000505.1:0-5256 GCA_036495705.1 Caulobacteraceae bacterium
CCACCGTCAACGCCCAGCTCGCCTATCAGCACACGCCGTTCCTGCCCTACACGCTGAGCCAAGGCTACAACTACGCCGGCACCGCCATGGTCACGCTCAGCCAGCCGATCTTTTCCGGCGGTCTGATCGCTTCCCAGGTCCGCCAGAGCATCCAGGAAAACAACGCCGACCGCCTGACCATCGATGACACCCGTCAGCAAATCATACTGAGCGTGTCGACCGCCTGGGAGCAGCTCTCCGCCTCCAGAGCCCAGATCACAAGCTATGACGATGAGGTGAAGGCCGACGAATTCTCGTTCTACGGCAACAGCCAGGAGCAGAAGATGGCCTTGCGCAGCACCATCGAGGTCCTCAACGCCGAGCTCGAGCTGACCACAGCCCAACAGAACCTCGTGCGCGCCCGGGCGACGGAATACGTCGCCCGCGCCCAACTGCTGGCGGCCATGGGGATCCTGACGCCGGCGGCGCTCAGTTCACGGGTCGCCGCCTACGACCCGGCTGAAAACTTCCGCCACGTCCGGCACAAAGGCGAGACGCCGCTCGAATGGCCGGTGCGGGCGCTGGATTCCATCGCCGCTGTCAAGATCGGGCCCAATCCGCCGGCCAGCATCGCCGAGGCCCACGGCGGCGGCTCGGTGATGCCTCCCGCCCCGACCGCAGAGGAGCCGATCCGCTCGATCCTCTCGACCCTGCAGTCCCCGCCGCCGGAGCCGAAATAGCCGCCGCATAGTGTCAAAGCGGCCACAGACGGACGGCGCCTTCTGCGACCGGACGCCGCGCCCGCGTTTGTGACTTTACGGCTCGGTCACCATTGCTATTTTACGGTTCGATACGGCTTTGGCTCGCCGCATAGTTCCGCGGCCATCGGGGGTTAGCGCACCGCGCTGCATGTCCGCTCAGGTTATTCCGCTTTTCGATTATTTTGCCGCGCCGCGCGACTGGACCCAGCACGAGCTGGCCGAGTTCTATCGCGTGGAAAGCGCCCTCATCCAGGCCGGGCTTGGCCTGGAGACCGAGCGGGGCCTGACCGACGAGGGTGATCCTTGGTTCGTCTTCTGCCGCGCCGACACGGGCGAGGCTTTCATTCATTTCGCGCGCATCGACGGAAAATACATCGCCGTCGGATCGGCGCTCGACGAGATGGTCGAGGGCCGGGACTTCGCGGCCCTGGTCCAGGAAATCCTCAACGCCCAGGCGTGGGTGCTGGCCAAGGCCCGCAACCGGTCCAACGTCTTCCTGCATCCCTCGGCGCTTCTGATCGCCATCGTCGGCGCCGCTTTCTTCCACAGCGGCGAAGCCAAGGCGGCGGAGACCGCCAGCCATCCCGCGCACGAGGCCAAGCGTCACATCCTGCCGCTCATCATCGGCGGGGATAAGACCTCGCCAGCGCTGGACGCCAACGAGGTGGCGGCGATCGTCTCCAGCGTGCTGATCGAATGGGGCCGCCTGGCCCCTACCGCGCCCACCGGCGGCGATGTCCTGCCCCTCATCGCGGCCGCCGGCGCCGCCGATCTGGCCCCGCCGCCGGCCCTGGGCCATTTTTCACCGGTGGTCAGCGACATGGCGGCGGAAACCTTCGCCCAGTCCGCCGATCCGGTCGCCCCGCCGGCCGACCTGTCTGCACAGCCGGCGGCCGCGTCGGGCGTCGGGCTATTGATGGCCGCTGGCCCCGCGAGCGCGCCGCTCGCCGACCATGCCCTGGCGGACAGCGTAGTCCTGGACAGCGGCCTGACCTTGCCTCTGCCCCTGCCGACGTCGGCGCTTCCGGTCGTCGCGATCCTGGTCGATGGCGTCCATTCCGAGGCGGCTGCGATCCTCCAGTCGGCCAATATTCTCGCCGATCTCGCGGCCCAGCCGGTGGTCGTCACGCCCTCGGCGGCTTTGACCGGTCTGGTCGATCACGGCCAGCATCTGGCGATCGGCCACGGCGCCGCGCCGGCCGCCCAGCCGGCGGACACCGGCGCGGCCGGACAAGCGCCCGCCTTGGCGGTGGCGGACTCGGCTCCAGCGGCGCCGGTCGCCCCGATCGTGAGCGACGCCCCGCCGGCTCCGGCCCCATTGTCGGGCATCGATCCCCATGTCACCGCGGCGGTCCTGCAGTTCACCGCCGAGGTCGCCACGCTGGACGTGGCGGTTTCGGGGCGTGAAATCATTCTCTATGACGGCGCCATCTTCCAACACCTGCCGGCGGGCACCGAGCTGGAGAGCATGACTTTCAACTTCGCCGACGGCAGCTCCATCAGCCTGGTGGGCACGGTCACGGAATTGCAGCACCTTCACTTCACCTGAAATCCGTCCGCCGTCGCATCCGCGGGCGCCACAGCCCTTCAATCAAACCGTTCAGGAACCGACGCGATGGCGCAGGTTCGACTAGGCCAGAGTATTCGGAACGCCATCGCCGAGGCACGGCCTGAGGGGCTGACGGCGGACGTCTATCCCCCGATCGCTGAGGCTGGCGCCGATCGCCGCGCCAAGACCGCACCCGGCCGGTCGGGCTCGCCGGGGCCGGCGCGGGCCGACCTCGAGCGGACGCTCATCGATGTTCGATCCGAACTCGCCCGCCTCGGCGCACTCTGCCAATCGCTGCGCGATGAGATCCTCATGCTCGGCGACGCGACCGATCTCGTGCGGCGGGACGTGGCCGCTCTGCGCGAGGCCGGCCGGGCGCAGGCGGCAGCGTCGTGGGAGCGCTTCGACGAGTTGGAAATCAAGACCAGACCTCTGATCCCGTTCGACGACGAATCCTGGGCCGTCAGGCTCAGGGACGGTTATGCGATGCTTCCCCGGTCCGAGCCGATGTTCACGGTCATGGTCGCCAACGCCCCATCGGGAGGGCTCGAAGCTGGGACGCGTCAGGTGCTGAAAGCCCTCATCGAGCCTGGCATGGTCGTGGCCGACGTCGGAGCTAATGTCGGCCTGCTGACCCTGGCCTGCGCCGTCGCCACCGGTCCCACCGGCCGTGTCCACGCCTTCGAGCCCGAGGCCGGGCCCCGCGCCCAGCTCGTCAATACCTTGCGGCTGAACGGCCTCACCTGGATCGAGGTGCATGACTGCGCCGTCGGCGCCCGCAGCGAGCGCGGCCTTTTCAACGTCAGTCCCGTCATCGGACACAGCTCGCTCTATCCCTTGCCGGCCGAAGAGGTCGCGTCGGGCCGTCAGGAGACCGTGAATGTTGTGGCCTTGGACGATCTCCTGCCCGCCGGCGCGCGCCTGGACGTCGTCAAGATCGACGTCGAGGGCGCGGAACTGGACGTGATCGCCGGCATGCAGCGGCTCCTTTCGGACAACGCCGATCTGGCGATCGTCGCCGAATATGGCCCTTCGCACCTTGCGCGCATCGGGGTCGATCCGGCGGACTGGTTCGCGGCCTTCGCCGCCCACGGCTTTGAGACCTTCGCCATCGAAGAGCCCTGGGGCGTCTGCCGGCCCGTGGCGCTCGCCGACCTAGTCGGGGTCGAATCGGTCAACCTGGCGTTCGTGCGCCAAGCGGGGGCGGCGCGGGACCGGCTTCCGCGGGACGCGCCCGAATGACCGGCCTGGTGGGGCGGCGACGTCCGGACCAGACGCTGCGGATCGCCTGGGGCAGCCCGCTCAATCAGGCCTCTGCCATCGGGCGGGTCAGCGTCGATGTCACCAACGCCCTGATCGAGCGCGGGCACGAAGTGAGTCTGATCGCCACCGAACACCCCCGACTCGCAAGTCTGCCGCGGCGCCCGGTCAAGGCCGAATGCGTGCATTGGTCCGAGGTTGATCTGGATGGGCTGGCGGAAGACTTCGACCTCGTGGTCGTCAATGTTGGGGACAATTTCAACTACCACGCCGGCATTTTTCCTCTGCTCGACCATGCCGGATGCCTTGGAATCTTTCACGATTTCTACCTCTACAATCTCTTCCAGGGATGGCTCCAGGATCTGGCCCCAAGCCGAACCGACGGCTGGCGGCGGGCGAAACAGGTCAGCGAGGTCACCGCCGTCTACGGCCAACCGCTCGCCGGACTGGCCAGCCAGGCCGACGCCGGTCTGTTGCCGATCGAGACCATCGCCGCGCGCATGCCGATGACCGAATGGGCGGCCCGTCGCTGTTCCGGGGCCCTGGCCCATGCCCATTTCTACCTCGATCGCCTGATCGCCGCCTGCCCCGGGCCGGCGGCGGCCGGGCCCTTGCCGGTGAGCGGGCGTGGCGTCGCCCCGCTGGCGCCCCGGGAGGGGGACAAGATCACGCTCCTCACCGTCGGGGTGATGAATGCCAATAAATGCGCGGCTGAGGCGATCAGGGCCATCGGCGCCTCACCGCTGCTGGCCGGCAGGCTCGACTACCGCCTGGTCGGCCCGATCGAAGCGGCCGAGGCCGAACGGCTCAAGGCTCTGGCCCAGTCCATCGGTTATAGCGGTCTCAGCATCATGGGTCCGGTGGACGAGGCCACCCTGAACGGGCAGCTGGAAGCCGCCGACATCATCTGTTGTCTGCGTCGGCCAGTGCTCGAGGGCGCTTCGGGCTCGGCGGTCGAAGCGCTGCTGGCCGGCCGTCCGGTGATTGTCGCCGACGCCGGCTTCTATGGCGAATTGCCCGACGACATGGTGTTCAAGGTTCCCGCCGGTATCGACGCCGGCGCGCTCGCCGCTCAGCTCGAACGGCTGTGCGAGAACGAGGTGTTGCGGCGGACGGCCGGGGCCAAGGCCAGGGCTTGGGCCGAGGCACGGTACAGCACCACCGCCTACCTCGATGTGCTCGAGCCGTTGATGTCGGCGACGATCGAGGCGGATCCGGTGCTCTCCGTCGGACGGCGCCTCGGCGCCGAGTTCGCCCGGCTGGGCCTTGGCGGGCTTGATCCGGCGGTGCGGCGGGTTGATGGAAGCCTGGCTGGCCTGTTCGCCGCCAGGTCATGACCGGCCTGAATTCGCGAGTTTTTTCGATTGCCAGCCGGCCTTCGGACGGGCAAGAGCGCTGCAAAACGCCTTCAACGCCGCCTGGCGCCGGCTATCGGACACGCGGGACGATTCAGTTCAATGTCGAATGTTAACGTCGCATCCATGGCGGCCGCCGGACCGCGACGAAATTACCTTACTTCGCGAAACCTGTTCTTTGTTATTGTGTTGCTGCCGACGGCGTTGGCCAGCCTATACTATGCGTTTATTGCCGCGCCGATCTATGTGTCGGAGGCGCGCTTCGTCGTCCGCTCGCCGACCCAGGCGCAGCCGATGGGGATCGGCTCCATTCTCCAGGGCGCTGGCCTCGGCGGCTTCTCCTCCGGCGACA
>DASXMK010000506.1:0-3528 GCA_036495705.1 Caulobacteraceae bacterium
CCAAGCGCCTGGACGAGAAGGTGGCCATGCTGCACCTCGGCAAGCTCGGGGCCAAACTGACCGAGCTCAGTCCGGCCCAGGCCGAATATATCGGCGTGCCGCCCGCCGGGCCGTTCAAGCCCGACCACTATCGCTATTGACCGCGCGGGTCACCTTAAGGCCGTTCAAAGCCGGCGACGCCCAGGCCCTGTTCCCGATCTTCGCCGACGCCGCGGCGATGCGCTACTGGTCCACCCCGCCGCACGCCTCAATTGAGGTCACTCGCGCCTTCGTGCGCGCGACCATGGAAGCTTCCCAATCCGGTCAGGGCGATGATCAGGTGATCGTCTTCGACGGCCAGGTGATCGGCAAGGCCGGCCTGTGGAACAATGAGGAGGTCGGCTTCATCCTGGCCCCCGCGTTCTGGGGCCAGAGCCTGGCTCGCGAGGCGCTGGAGGCGGTACTCGCCCGGGCCCGGGCCCGCGGTGTGACCCGCATCACTGCCGACGTCGATCCGCGCAACGCCGCCTCGATCGGCCTGCTGACCCGGCTGGGTTTCGAACGGACCGGCGAGGCCAAGGCGAGCGCCAAGGTCGGTGACGAATGGGTGGACAGCCTCTATTTCGAGCTCGCCCTGCGCTAAAGACTTCGACTCGGAATGGCTCGCATCTCGGTCCTCATCCTATCCAGCCATGTGGCCGCCAGTCCGGTCGGCGGCGGGGCTCAGGCGCAACTATTGGCGCGGATGGGCGTCGAGACCGTCCATATCCCCACCGTCCTCTATGGCCGGCATCCGGGTCTGGGCGCGCCCGGCGGCGGAGCCGTCTCGGCGGAAAAATTCGAGAGCCTGATCGAGGGCGTCGAAGCCTCGGGGGTCCTGGCCGGCGTCGATGCGGTCATCACCGGCTATTTCGCCGGACCTCGGCAGGTGCGGGCCGCCGCTCGCCTGATCGACGCCATGCCCGCGGCGTGGATCGTCGTCGACCCGATCATGGGCGACGCCGAGACCGAGCTCTACGTCAGCGAGGCGGTGGCGGCCGCGATCGCCCGCGACCTCGTCCCGCGCGCCCGGCTCATCACCCCCAACGCCTGGGAGCTGGCTCGCCTCACCGGCCGATCCTTCACCGACGCTCCGGGCGCACGGGCGGCGGCCCGGTCGTTGGCCAAGCCGGTCCTGGTGTCGTCGGTCGATGTCCTTGGGCAGATCGCCGTTCTCTACGCAGATAAGGGCGAGGCGTGGCTCGCTTCCCATCGCCGCCAGCCCACAGCGCCCAAGGGGACTGGCGATCTGCTTACCGCCCACTTCGTCGGCGCGGTCCTCAGCGGATCGGCTCCGCGCGAGGCGTTGAATGCGGCCGTGGGCGATGTCGCGGCCAAGGTCGGAGAGCGCGCCATCGATGTCCACGTGACCCCGCTGTAGATGTCAACCATCGACATCCGCGGCTTCTGTCCGGAACGGTTCGAGCCCGTCCGCGCCGCCTTCGAAGCCAATTTCGCCGACGACCTGGAACTGGGCGCGCGCTTCGCCCTGGCCATCGAGGGTGAGATCGTCATCGATCTGGCCGGCGGCCATGCCGACCGGGCGCGTACCCGGCCCTTCGCCGACGACACCCTGACGGCCGTGTTCTCCACCACCAAGGCCCTGGCCAGCCTGATGATCGCCCGCCTGGTGGACGCCGGGGCCCTCGCCTACGACCAGCCGGTGGCCGAGGTCTGGCCCGAGTTCGCCGCCGCCGGCAAAGGCGAGCTCACGGTGGCGCAGGTGCTCTCACACCAGGGCGGTCTCTGCGGCTTCGCCGAACCCATGGACCCGGCGGCGTGGTTCGACTGGGACCTGATCTGCGGCAAGCTCGCGGCCATGGCCCCGCTGTGGCCGCCGGCCAGCGCCAGCGGCTATCACCCGGTCACTTTCGGTTATCTGGCCGGCGAGATCTTCCGCCGCATCGACGGACGCACGCTCGGCCAGGCCCTGCGCGAGGATCTGGCCGCCCCGCTCGGCCTCGACCTCATGATCGGCGTGCCGGACGCCGAACAGGCCCGTTGCGCCGACGTCCAGCGCCCGCCGGCCATGCCCGATCTTGGCCCGCTGACCGAGGCCAAGCGGGTGGCGTTCCTGACCCATTGGGCCTCACCCGGCCACGTCAGCCTGGCGGAATGGCGGCGAGCGGAGATCCCTTCGGTCACCGGTCACGCCACCGCCCCGGCGCTGGCCAGGCTGATGGCGATCCTGGCCTGCGATGGCCGCCTGGACGGCCGCGCCTGGCTATCGCAGGCGACCGTGCGCGCAGCCTGCCAAGAGCGGATCGCCGGGCCAGACCTCGTTCTGCCCTACGATCTCTCCTGGGGTGCTGGGTTCATGCGCAACCAGGGCCTTGGCATCTATGGCCTAGGCCACCAGACCGTCGGACATTCCGGCTGGGGCGGCAGCTGTGCTTTCGCCGATCCCGAGCGCGCGGTCTCCGGGGCCTATGTGATGAACCGCCAATCCGCCCAGCTCATCGACGATCCCCGCGCCCGACGGCTGATCGAGGCCGCCTACGCCTGCCTGTGACTGACCAGGGCTGAGGGTTTACTTCCCTGTGCGGCGGCCGGCGCAGGCTGCAGGTTTTCGGCCAGCGCAATGCCCTCCAGGAACAGGGCTCGGTGCTCGGCTCTGCGGTAAAGCAGGGCCGCAATCTCGGGCGCCGTCATTGGCGAGAGTTCGCGCAGATGGGTGAGGGCGCTGTTCGCCTCTTCGGCCTCGCCCAGGTGGCCCTGGGCGGCGGTCAGCAGGCCGACGCTGGTAGGATGGTCGGCGCGGGAGATCCACTCGCGGCAGATCTCCACCGTGTCGTCGAAGCGGCGCTGAGCGAAGCGGACGGCGGCCAGGATGCCGAGCTGCAGGTCGCGGTTGGGCGACAGCGGATCGAGCTGCATCGAGTTGACGACGTATTCCTCGGCCCGCTCCAGATCGCCCATGGCGGCGCGGACCTGGGCCCCCGACAGCAGGGTGAAGGACGAGCCAGGATTGAGGGCCACGGCCCGGTCGGCAAGGGGCAGAGCGGAGGCCGGATCACCCGACGCCCAAAAGGTCATGGCCGCGGTGGCCAGCACTTGCGGAACGTCCGATCCGGTCTGCAGGGACCGTTTCAGCAGCTCCATCATCGCCTGGCTATGGCTGGCCATGTCATCGGTCCAGTGGAACTGCATGATGATGGCGTGGGCGCTGGCGGCGAGGCCAAGGGCCAGGGCGTAGTCGGGGTCCAGCGCGATCGCCTGATCCAACATATCGAGGGCCTTGAACATCCCCCCGCGCTGATAGGTGCGGAACTCGAACAGCGAACGCAGATAGAGATCGTAGCTGCGCAGGTCCGACGTCGGCCGGATGAGCGACAGCTGGGCCTCGGCGCCTTGGACGGAAAACTCGGCCACGCCGGCGACGCCGGCCGCCACCTTGTCCTGCAGGGCGAAGATGTCGTCCATCCTGTCGTCGAAGCGGTCGGCCCAGATCTGGGCGCCGCGGTGGGCGTCGATGATCTTGGCTGCCACGCGAACGCGCTCGCCAGCCTT
>DASXMK010000507.1:0-2920 GCA_036495705.1 Caulobacteraceae bacterium
GGCGCCCGATCATCGAGGCGGCGAGCGAGCTGATGCGCCGCATCCACGGCGATTTCCGTTACGATCCGGCGGCGACGGACGTCTCGACCCCGGCCGCGGTCGCCTTCGAGGCCCGCCATGGCGTGTGCCAGGACTTCGCCCACATCATGATCAGCGGCCTGCGCGGCCTTGGCCTGCCGGCGGCCTATGTCAGCGGCTATCTGCGCACCCGCCGCTCCAACGCCGATCCCGACCTTCAGGGGTCTGACGCCACTCACGCCTGGGTGCTGGTGTGGTGTGGCCGCGCCGCCGGCTGGGTCGGCTTCGACCCGACCAACGCGGTGACCACGCGCAACGACCACATTGTGCTTGCCGTCGGCCGCGACTACGCCGACGTGGCCCCCATCGATGGCGTGTTACTGGCGCCCGGCGGCCAGACCCTCGAAGTCGAGGTGGACGTGGCCCCGGAGACCGCCTTCGCCTGATCGGTCACCGCTGTCCGGCCTCGCGGCACTCCAGAAACGCCAGAACCGCGATCTCTTCGGGTCGCAGGCCGTTGCGCGGCGCGGTTCCGATGTCCAGCGCCAGGCTGGACTCCTGATAGGCGTCGATCACCCCCGGGTGGATGTAGCATTGGCGGCAGATGGCCGGAGTGTTCCCGAGGCTGGCGGCTACCTGGCCGATGGCTTCGGCGAGGGCGGCCTTGGCGGCGCTCGGGCTGGAGGCCGGACCCCGAGCGGCCAGCACCACGGCGGCCAAGATGGTCCCGCCCCAAGTGCGAAAGTCCTTCGCCGTGATCGCCGCCCCCGAGGCGTCCTTCAGATAGGCGTTGACGTCGGCCGAACTGATGTTCTGGTGCTCGCCGTCGTCGTCCACGTATTGGAACAGGTGCTGGCCCGGCAGCTCCTGGCAGCGCCTGACCACGGCGGCGATGCGCCGATCCCGCACCTTCAGGCGCCAAGTCTTGCCGCTCTTGGCCTTGAAGTGAAAGCGCAGTTCGGCGCCGTTCACCTGGACGTGGCGCGCCCGCAGGGTGGTCAGGCCGAAGCTGCCGTTGGCGCGCGCGTAGGTCTCGCTGCCGACGCGGACCATGGTCGTCTCCAGAAGGTTGACCACCGTGGCCAGCACCTTGCGTCGGCCAAGGCCCGGCGCGGCCATGTTCCGGGCCACGCGCTGGCGCAGGCGCGGCAGGGCCCTGGCGAAGGCCAGCAGGTGCTCGTACTTGGCCGCCTCGCGCGCCTGGCGAAAGCGGGCGTGATAGAGATATTGCCGCCGGCCGCGGTCGTCATAGCCGATGGCCTGGACGTGGCCGTTGGGATCGGGTGAGATCCACACCGATTTCCAGGCCGGGGGAATGACCAGGGCGCGCACGCGCTCGAGTGTGGCCGACTCGCGGATCGCGCGCCCATCGACGGTCATATAGCGGAAGCCGCGCCCCGTCCGGCGGCGGCCAAGGCCGGGCGCGGCGGTGTCGGCATAATTGAGGCCCGCGGCCTCGGCGGCCTGCGCGAACGGCTCGAACGGCTTCATGAGCCGGCAACCCGCTCAGCGTGCTCCTCGTTCCCGAAGTTGAAGCGAAGTTAGGTCGCGGCCATGGCGACGACGCTGGTCGGCGGCCACCTGTCGGCCCACGGGCGCGCCGCTTCGAGCTGGTAGGCCAGACCCAGCAGCCGCCCTTCGGCGCCGACCGGGCCGGCGAATTGCGCGCCAATCGGCAGGCCCGAGGCTGTCCAGTTCAAGGGCACGCTCATGGCCGGCGAGCCGGAGACATTGAACACCGGCGTATAGGCGGCGTTGGCGGCGACGCGCTCGAACAGGACGTCATAGGGCAGGTCCGTGGCGTGCTCGCCGAGCTTCTTCGGCGGATGGCTGAGCACCGGCGAGAGCAGGACGTCCCAGCGGCCAAAGAAGGCCTCCAGGGCGCTGGCCGCCTGGCCCAGGGTGCGCACCACCTCGGCGATGCGGTCTGGGCTCAGCGCCGCGCCGCGCCGGGCCAGCTCCAAAGTCCAGGGCTCGAAATGCTCGGCGTTGGCGGCGCAGCCGACGGCGGCGCAGGTCTGAGCCACGGCCCCGGCGGCCAGCACCTGCCATTCGGCGATGAAGGCCTCCATCACCGCCTGACCATGGAATGGCCAAGCCACCTCCTCGACCGGGTGGCCGAGGCTTTCGCACAGGGTGGCCACCGAGAGGATCGCCGCATCGACTTCCGGGTCAGCGCGTGACCCGGCCGTGCCCTCGCGCACTAAAGCCACGCGCAGCTTTCGATCGATGGGCACGCGCACGGCCCCTATGCGTCCCAGCGGCGTCGCCGGATCCTCCAAGGCCGACAGCATGGCGGCGCTGTCGCGCACCGTGCGGGTCAGGACGCCATGAACGGCGATGTCCGGCAGGCCAAACGGCATGGCCGGGAAACCGGTGGCCAGGCCCCGCCCGCGGCTGGGCTTGAGGCCAAAGACGCCGTTGTGGCAGGCCGGCAGGCGGATGGAGCCGCCGCCGTCGCTGGCGTGGGCCATGGGCGTCAGGCCGGCGGCGACCGCCGCCCCCGAGCCGCCCGAGCTTCCCGCCGGCGAGCGGCTAAGGTCCCAGGGGTTGTGCGTCGGCCCGTGCAGCGCCGGCTCGGTGGTGTCGATAAGGCCGAATTCCGGCGTGTTGGTGAGTCCCACCGCGATCAGGCCGGCGGTTTCGAAGGCGCGCACGAACGGCGGGCTGACCTGGCCGACGGCGCCGGCCAGCGCCCGGCAACTTGAAGTGTTGGGGACCCCGGCGACCGAAATCAGGTCCTTGATCAGGAACGGCACGCCGGCGAACGGCCCGGAGCTCATGGTTCCGGCCGCCTGGGCCCGGGCCCGGTCATAGAGCTTGCAGGTGACCGCATTCAGGGCCGGGTTGAGCGCTTCGATGCGGGCGATAGCCGCCTCGACCAGCTCAGCGGGGCTCACCT
>DASXMK010000508.1:0-1599 GCA_036495705.1 Caulobacteraceae bacterium
CTCTTCGCGGTCAATATTCCGATTGGCCTGGTGGCGCTGGCGCTGGCCACCAAGGTGCTGCCGGCCAATCCGCTTTCCGAGCGCCCCTTCGACTGGCTGAGCGCGCTGCTCAATGCGCTCACCTTCGGCCTGATCATCGGCGGGGTCGATACGGTGAGCCGCACCGCCGCCAAGCTTGGCGGGGCGCTGGAGTTGCTGGGCGGGTTGGTCGCCGGGGCGATCCTGGCCCGGCGGGAGTGGTTCCGGCCGCGTCCGCTGGTGCCTTTCGACCTGATGCGCGAGCGCGCCTTCACCCTGGCGGTCCTGACCTCGATCGCCTCGTTCGCCGCCCAGATGCTGGCTTTTGTCTCGCTGCCGTTCCATTTCGAGAACACCCTGCACCGCAGCCAGGTGGCGACCGGCCTGCTCCTGACCCCATGGCCGGCGGCGGTGGCCCTGGCGGCGCCGCTCGCCGGGCGCCTAGCGGATAAATTGTCCTCGGCGCTGCTGTGCGCCCTTGGCCTCGGCGCGCTGGCTGCCGGGCTGATCGCCCTGGCCCTGCTCAGGACCGACGCCTCGGCCCTCGATATCGGCTGGCGCATGGCCCTGTGCGGCCTGGGCTTCGGATTCTTCCAGGCGCCAAACAACCGCCTGATGCTGACCGCCGCTCCCCGGGAGCGAGCCGGCGCCGCCGGCGGCATGCTGGGCACCGCCCGACTGACCGGTCAGACCGTGGGCGCGGTGCTGACCGCCATTGTGCTGGAGTTCCTGGGAGGAGCGCGCGGCGAGGTGGCCGCCTTGGCCCTGGCGGCCGGCTTCGCGATCGTCGCCGCGATAGTCAGCGGCCTGCGCCTGTCAGGGCCCGCTCAGATGCGGTCGAGCCCATAGGCGGCGTGCAGCGAACGCACCGCCAGTTCGGTGTAGGCGGCGTCGATGAGCACGCTGATCTTGATTTCCGAGGTCGAGATCACCTGGATGTTGACGCCCTTTTCGGCCAGGGCCCCGAACATGGTCTTGGCCACCCCGGCGTGGCTGCGCATGCCGACGCCGATCACCGACACTTTGGCCACGTCCTCGTCCACGGCTACGTCTTCGAAGCCGATCGCTTCCTGGGCGGCGCGCACGATCTCCACCGCCCGGGCGGCGTCGCGTTTGCCGACGGTGAATTCCATATTGGCGGCGCCGGCGTGGCGCGCATGGCTCTGGACGATCATGTCGACGTTGACATTGGCGTCGGCCAACCGGCCGAAGATCTCCGAGGACACCCCCGGATGGTCGGGCAAGCCGAACAGGCTGATCTTGGCTTCGTCGCGGCTGAAAGCCACGCCGCTCACAATGCGCTTTTCCATGATCTCCTCCTCGTCGCAGACGACCGTGCCGGCGCCGTTTCCGCCCCCGGGCTCGATGAAACTGGACAGCACCCGCACCAGCACGCCGTGGGCCATGGCCATCTCCACCGAGCGGGTGTGCAGCACCCGGGCCCCGAGCGAAGCCATCTCCAGCATCTCCTCGTAGGAGATCTGGCTGAGGCGACGGGCCTTGGCCTCGATCCGCGGATCGGTGGTGTAGACCCCGTCGACGTCGGTGTAGATATCGCAGCCGGCGGCGCCGATGGCCGCG
>DASXMK010000509.1:0-2144 GCA_036495705.1 Caulobacteraceae bacterium
CCATGAAAGTTGGCTGCCTACCTATATGGCTGGATACTGAGGTCCCCCGCTTCCCTCATCCCGCTCGAAAGGCGCCCGATGCCCATTCCCGCCGCCGAACTCGAAGCCGACCTTCAGGCCGCCTTTCCCGACGCGACGATCGCCATCGAGGACCTGGCCGGCGATGGCGATCACTACCGCGCGCGCATCGTCTCGGCGGCCTTCGCCGGCCTGCCGCGCGTGCGCCAGCACCAGCTGGTCTATGCCGCACTCAAGGGCAAGATGGGCGGAGCGCTGCACGCCCTGGCCCTGGAAACGTCCGCTCCCGCTTGACCGGGGCCGTCGGCCTTCTTAGCTCTCACCCCTCGCCCAATGCGAAAGCACGCCTGTCATGACCGCCGCCGCCGAAACCTCTGCTGTTCACGATTTCATCGCCAAGACCATCACCGACCATCCGGTGACCCTGTTCATGAAGGGAACGCCGGACCAGCCTGGCTGCGGCTTTTCGGCCGTGGTCGTGCAGATCCTCGACCATCTCGGGGCCGACTTCGTGGGCGTCAACGTGCTGCAGAGCGATGACCTGCGCCAGGGCGTGAAGGCCTATTCCGACTGGCCGACCATTCCCCAGCTCTACGTCAAGGGCGAGTTCGTGGGCGGCTGCGATATCGTGCGCGAGATGTTCCAGTCGGGCGAACTCAAGACCCTGCTCACCGAACAAGGGCTGCTTGGCGCGTAGAACCTAGGACGCGTAGAACTCGACCACCAGGTTGGGCTCCATCTTCACCGGATAAGGCACCTCGGCCAGTTCCGGATTGCGCAGCAGCTTGGCGGTCATGCTTTTGGTGTCGATCTCCAGATAGTCCGGCGAATCGCGCTCGCTGAGCTGCTGGGCCTCCAGCACCAGGGCCATGTTGCGTGATTTCTCACGCACCTGGACCACATCGCCGATCTTCACCCGAAAGGAAGCGATGTTGACCCGCTTGCCGTTGACCTGGACGTGGCCGTGGTTGACGAACTGGCGGGCGGAAAACACCGTCGGCGTGAATTTGGCGCGATAGACCACCGCGTCCAGCCGCGCCTCGAGCAAGGCGATCAGGTTTTCCGAGGTATTGCCCTTGCGCCGAGCCGCTTCCTCATAGGTGCGTGAAAACTGCTTCTCGGTCAGGTTGCCGTAATAGCCTTTCAGCTTCTGCTTGGCGCGCAGCTGCAGGCCGAAATCGCTGACCTTGTTCTTGCGCCGCTGGCCGTGTTGGCCGGGGCCGTAGGAGCGCTGGTTGATCGGGCTTTTGGGGCGACCCCAGATGTTTTCGCCCATCCGCCGGTCGATCTTGTACTTCGCCGATTGGCGCTTCGACATGATTCTTCAGTCTTCCACTTCGATGCGCTCCGGTCCCTCGCGCAATTGGAGGAACGATCTCAACGGCGGCGCTCGCATCACCCGTCATGGCTGCGCGCGCGCGGCCAAAAGGCCGGCGCGGCGAAGGCGGGGCTTATGGTCTGGAGGGTGTCTCCATGTCAAGTGTCGGCCACCACCGCCGCTATGACCCGCTGGGCGGTCTCGGCCCGTCTCGGGTTCGGGTCCGTGAGCGCGGCGAGGGTGATCAACGCCTTCCACAGGGTCCAGCCCCGGCCCCGCGCCCAGACGCCGGGATCGAGCGCCAGGCCGGCGCGAAAAGCCGCCCGACTTTCCCCCTCGAACAGGGTCCAGGTGATGGCCAGATCGCAGGCGGGATCGCCCACGCCCAAGCAGCCAAAGTCGATGACGGCGCCGAGGCGTCCGGCTTCCACCAGCAAATTGCCGGCGGCGACGTCGCCGTGAACCCACACCGGCGCGCCGTCATACGTCGTCGCCATGGCCGCGTCCCAGACCTCGGTCACGGCCCTGACGTCGATCCGGCCGTCGAGTTTCGCGATCGCCGCTCGCGTCTCGGCCTCATAGGTCGCCAGCGGGCCGCCGCGCCAGAAGTTATGTGGCCCGGCCGCCGGTCCCTCCCCGGCGTCGATACGTTGCAGCGTGCTGAGGAATTCGGCCAGGGCGGCGGCGAATCGGTTGAGGTCGGCAATAGGTGCGACCACGGCCGCCTCGCCGGGCAGCCATCGATAGACGGACCAGCGCCAGGGATAGCCGCCATCCGGCTCGCCCATGGCCAGCGGGCGGGGGATCG
>DASXMK010000510.1:0-3342 GCA_036495705.1 Caulobacteraceae bacterium
TGCGCAGCGCCGCCGGCGCGCCGTGCCGGTTCCGCGCCACCTGCAACCCCGGCGGGGCCGGCCATGCCTGGGTCAAGGCCCGGCATATCGACCCGGGCCCGTACCGGGTGGTCGCCGAGACCTTCACCAACCCCTTCGACGGCTCGGCGGCGCGGATCGAGCGCACCTTCATTCCGGCGCGCCTGAGCGACAATCCGGCCTTGCTGGCGCGCGATCCGGGATATGTCGCGCGGCTGCACCAAAGCGGCTCGGCCCAGCTGGTGCGCGCCTGGCTGGAAGGCGACTGGAACACCATCGAGGGGGCATTCTTCGACCGCTGGTCGAGCGCCAATGTGGCGCCCCCGTTCGTCCTGCCGGCGTTTTGGAGCCGGTTTCGGGCCTTCGACTGGGGCTATGCGGCGCCGTTCAGTGTGGGCTGGTGGGCGGTGGTCTCCGACAACCATTCCGTGGACGGACGGATACTGCCGCGCGGGGCGCTGGTGCGCTATCGCGAATGGTATGGCCGCGGCGCCCGCGGCCGCGAGGGCCTGCGGCTGACCGCCGAGGAAGTGGCGGCCGGCATATTGGAGCGCGAGGCCCCCGAGACGATCCGCACCGGCGTCGCCGACCCGTCGATCTTCGCCCGCGACGGCGGCCCATCGCTCGGCGAGCGCATGGCCATGGCCGGCGTGCATTTCCGCCCGGCCGACAACACAAGGGTGGGTCGGGTCGGGGCGCTCTCCGGCTGGGACCAGATGCGGGCCCGGATCGCGCCCGCCGAAGGGGCGGCGCCGATGCTGTATGTGTTCGACACCTGTCGCGACTTCATCCGCACCGTACCGGTGCTGCGGCACGACCCGCTGCGGCCCGAGGACCTGGACACCGAGGCCGAAGACCACATCGCCGACGAGACCCGCTATGCGTGCCTCTCCCGGCCGCTGATCGCCAAGCCGCCAACGCCCCCGGCCGGTCCGGCGGACTGGGACTGGGAGGGCATGCGCAAGCGCGATGAGTTTGTGAGCTGGAAGGTGGCGTGAGGGGGTAACCCTCACCCAAACGCGTTTCGTCGTCTCGACCTTCGCCACCAAGGGGCGGTACGCTCAAGACATAGAGGTGGGGCTGATGATCTCGAACATCCGGACGAAAATCGCCGCCGTCTCCGTGCTCGTCGCGGCCGTGCTCGTCGGCGGCGCCACGCCTGCCGACGCCGCCGATCTGCATGCGGCCCTTTCGGCGGCGCTGCAGGGGACCAAGGCGCCCGCCGTCGGGGTCCTGGTCATGCGCCACGGCAAAGTCACGGCCCTGGCGGTCGAGGGCGTCCGTCGCAACGACCGACCGGGTCCGGTCCAGGTCGGCGACGTCTGGCTCATCGGCTCGGACGCCAAGCCGATGACGGCCACGCTGATCGCCAGGCTCGTCGATCGCGGGGTGCTGAATTGGCGCACGCCGCTCTCACAACTCCTGCCCGATCTGGCCGGCGCCATGCGGCCCGAATATCGGTCGGTGACCCTGGTGCAATTGCTCTCGCACCAGTCGGGTCTGCCGCACGATCCGAGCGACACGAAATTCCTCAATTCGCTTAGCAGCGACACACGACCGCCGCCCGCGCAGCGCCTGGCGCTCGTGGCGCGGGCCCTGCAGGACACCCCGGTCGCCCCGCCCGGCGTGAAGTTCAGCTACAGCAATACCGGATTCATCCTGGCCGCGGTGATCGCCGAGCGCGCCACCGGCGTCAGCTATGAGGACCTGATGCGCCGGGAAGTGTTCGCGCCGCTCGGCATCACCAGCGAAGGCGTCGGCGTTCCGCAAGGCGCGCAGCCGCGCGGCCACCTCGACGGCAAGCCGGTTTTGGCCACGGGCGACGTCGATCCGCTCGCCTTCGCGCCCGCCGGCCTGTGGTATCTCTCGCTTCGCGATTGGGCGAAGTTCTGCCTAGACCAGATGGCGGGCGCCCAGGGCCATGGCCGGCTTCTGAAGGCGGCCACCTACCGGTTGATGCAGACACAGCAGATCAAGACCGGCGATGACGTGATCGGGCTCGCCTGGGGCCTTTCTCCCACCGCCATGGGCTATGCCGGACCGTTCCTCACCCACACCGGGTCGGACGGCGCGTGGTTGGCCGACGTCGTGCTGCTTCCGGCACAGAATTCGGGCGTGCTGGCGGTCTCCAACGCCGGCCGAAGCATGGGCGGCGACAAGGCGGCGGGCCGGGCGCTGAAAGCGGCGCTTCCGGAAATCGCACCGCCGGCGCCGCCGTCGTCCGCGCATTGACCCGGTGATCGACGTTGTTAGGTGAGGAGAAATCCTCCTCCCCCTCGACGGAGGAGGTGTCTTGCGACAGCGAGACGGAGGGGACGGTCCCTTCTGGCTCTTCGGCTGACGCCCGTACCCCACCTCTGACGGCTCCGCCGTCTCGACCCTCCCGATCAGGGCGTTCGCAACGACAACTCGCGGGCCTTGGCCAGGCGCCGGGCCCCTTCCTCCAGAGTCTGGCCGCGCTTGGCGAAGCACAGGCGGATGACGTTTCGCACCGGATCGTCCTCGAAGAACGCCGAGACCGGGATCGCCGCCACGCCGGCCTCATTCACCGCGCGCAAACAAAAACTCATGTCGTCCTCGGCGATCCCCGAAGCCGCCAGGTCGACATTGAGGAAATAAGTGGCCTGGCACGGCAGGGTGACGAAGCCTTCGCGCCGCAGGGACGCAGTCAGATGATCGCGCGAGGCGGCCAGTTCGCCCGGCATGGCGGCGAACCAGGCCTCGCTGTTGGCCAGGCCCCAGGCCACCGCCGTCTGGAGGTTGGGGGCCGTGGTGAAGGTCAGGAACTGATGGGCCTTGGCCAGGACCGCGGTCAGGGGCGGGGCGGCGATCAGGAACCCGACCTTCCAGCCGGTGAGGGCGAACATCTTGCCGGCCGAGCCGACCTTGACCGTGCGCTGGCGCATGCCGGGAAAGGCCATCAGGGGGCGGTGGACCGCGCCGTCGAAAACCACCTGTTCCCAGACCTCGTCGCAGACGGCGATGACGTCGTGGCGCACACACAGCTCGGCGAGCATGGCGAGATCGGCCTCGGGCGCGACGGTGGCGGTGGGATTGAGCGGATTGTTGAGCACCACCAGGCGGGTGCGCGGGCTGAACGCCGCCTCCAGCGCCTGCCGGTCCAGGCCCCAGTCCGGAGGGCTGAGACGCACGAAGCGGGGAATGCCCCCGGCCCGGCGGACCATGGGGGCGTAGGCGTCATAGACCGGGGCGAACAGCACCACCTCATCGCCCGGCTCGATGAGGGCCAGGAAGGCGCAGGCCAGGGCCTCGGTGGCCCAGGAGGTGACGGTGACCTCGGTCTTCCAGTCGAGATCCAGGCCC
>DASXMK010000511.1:0-3167 GCA_036495705.1 Caulobacteraceae bacterium
CCAGGATCATCGACGGCAAGGCTTGCGCCGAACGCCTGCGCGAGCAGGTCCGCGAGGGGGTGGCGCGGGCTTGGACCGAGCATGGCCTGAAACCCGGCCTGGCGGTGGTGCTGGTCGGCGATGACCCCTCCAGCCAGATCTATGTGCGCTCCAAAGGCGAGCAGAGCCTGGCCATTGGCATGCACTCGGTCACCCACCGGCTGCCGGCGGACACGCCCCAGGCCGAGCTCGAGGCCCTGGTCGGGCGTCTGAACGCCGACCCAGCGATCCACGGCATTCTCGTTCAGCTTCCGCTGCCGCCGGGGCTTGATACAGCGGCGGTCATAGCCGTCATCGATCCCGACAAGGACGTCGATGGCCTGACGGTGATCAACGCCGGACGCCTGGCCAGCGGCCTTCCGGGCCTTGCGCCTTGCACGCCCCTGGGCTGCCTCATTCTTTTGCGCGAAGCGCTCGGCAACCTGGATGGACTGGACGCGGTGGTCGTCGGCCGTTCGGTCCTGGTCGGCCGGCCGGTCGCTCAGCTGCTGCTGAACGCCAATTGCACGGTCACCGTGGCCCATTCGAAAAGCCGCGATCTGCCCGCCAGCTGCCGTCGCGCCGATGTGCTGGTCGCCGCCGTTGGCCGCCCGGGCATGGTGCGCGGCGACTGGATCAAACCCGGAGCGGCGGTGATCGATGTGGGCATAAATCGGGTTCCGTTCCGCGATCCGGTTAAGGCCGCCGCCGGCAAGACCAAGGTGGTCGGCGATGTGGCGTTCAAGGAAGCGACGCAAGTGGCGGGCTGGATCACTCCGGTTCCGGGCGGTGTCGGGCCTATGACCGTAGCCTGCCTGCTACGCAACACTTTCACCGCGGCGCGCCGCCAGGCCGGCCTGCCGGCGGATTAGAGTCTGACGATCTCGCACCGGAGAGATGCGAGGTCTGGATCGGGCTCTACACATTTGAATCGACGAGCAAGATTCAAGTTTGAGCCGATTCCGCTCAAACCATCTCGCTCTAGCCCGCGCCTTTGGCGTCGACCCATTTCACCAGCTGGCCGAGAACCTGGGCGACCGCCTGGTCGAAGGCCTGGGCGATGGCGCCAACGCGGTTGTCGCTCGCTGGAACGCTGGCGGTGAATATGCGCTCGCCCATCAGGGCGCGGTCGGCGGGCTGGCTGAGCGCGGCGTAGACCTGGACGACGACGGTCGGCGACCCTCCCGGCCCCTGCAGATAACGCGCCTCGAACACGCGCACGTCGAGCTTGAGGAAAGCGTCCGGGCGGACCGCCTCGCCGCGGGCCATGAGCCGGGCGGCTCCCTGATCGGCGTCGAAGGCGCTGGCCAGGGCCTGTTCGAACAGGGTCGAGGCCCCGCTTACCCACCGCGCGCCCTTGATGTAGGCGGCCTGGTTCCCGGTGACGGTCAGGATCAGATCTCCGGCCGCGGCGCGATTGAAATCGATGATCAGCGCCTGGACGGCGAAACGCGACGAGGCCGGGGTGTTGGCGGTCAGTGGCGTGGTGAGGCCGAAACGGTAGAGCTGGGCCGGCGCTTCCTTGGGAAACAGCGACACGCAGCCACATAGCAAGGCCATGGCGGCGACTGCTGCGGCGAGGCTCAGACGTCTCATGGCTTGACCTCGATCTGTTTGGCCGGCGGCTTGCTGAGCAGGCCGCGGGGATCATTACGAATTTCACCGGCGACTTCGTCCAGGTGCTCGGTGGCCCTCTGCAGGCTGAGGATGGCGCTGGACAGTTGCGGCAGCCCGTCGGTGGCGAAGCGCGTGGTCGGGCCTTTCAGGTTGTCGACCATGCCGTGCACGCTCTTGGCCGTGCTCTCGATCTCGGTGGCGGCGTCGGCCAACTTGGCGATCGCCCGCTTGCCATCGCCGTTGACCAGCCCGTTGCTCGACTGGGCCAGGTCACGCACCTGGGCGACGGCGGCGTCGGCGTCGACCAGTGTCTTCTGGGCGTCGGCGATAATCGACTTACGCTCGCGTAGCTCGTCAGTGACGTCCTTGATGTTGGTGATGGTCTGACCGAAGCTCTTGATGTTCTGGTCGTTGAGCACACGGTTGACCCGGTCGAGAGCCTCGACGACGCGCTGGATGACATCGCCGCCGCCCGCAAGGAGGCCGGAGAGGGCGTCGCCCTTCGCGGGAATGGTCGGGGTCTGGCCCTCCGGCGTCACCGCCTTGAGCAGAGGCTTGGTGGGCGTGCCGGCGCTGATCTGGATGTAGTTCACGCCGGTGATCCCCTGCGGCTCCAGGGTGGCGACGCTGTCGGAGCGCACCGGCACGTCCGAGGTCACCGCTACCTTGGCGATCACCATGGTGGAGTTCCGCGGGTCGAGGAAGATGTGTTTCACCTCGCCGACCTTGATGCCGTTGAAATGCACCTCGCCGCCGTCGGAGAGCCCGCGCACCGGTCCGTGAAAGAGGACGTCGTAGATATCGAGGTTGCGGGAAAAACCATTGCCGGCCAGCCAGACCACGAACACCAACAGGCCGGCGAACAGGATCGCCGAGATGAGACCCACCAGGGCATAGTTGGCGTTCCGTTCCATCAGACTGATCTCTCGTTGTCGCGGGACGCCGCATCCGCCAACGCCGTTCGCCCGCGCTCACCATGGAAATAGGCTTTGATCCAGGGATGATCGGAGCGCTCGAGTTCACGCACGGGCGCCATGGCCACCACCTTCTTGTCGGCGATCACAGCCACCTGGTCGGTGATCTTGTAGAGGCTGTCGAGGTCGTGGGTGATCATGAACACCGTCAGTTTGAGGCTGTCCGAAAGGTCTTCGATCAGATCATCGAAGGCGGCGGCGCTGATCGGGTCGAGCCCCGATGTCGGCTCGTCGAGAAACAATAGCTCCGGGTCGAGGGCCAGGGCCCGCGCCAGGGCCGCGCGCTTGGTCATACCGCCGGAGAGCTCGGAGGGTTTGAGCGCCCCGGCCCCGGCGGGGAGACCCGCCAGGGCGATCTTCAGATCGGCCAGTTCATCGATCTCGGCTTTGGGCAGGTCCGTGTGTTCCGACATCGGGACGGAAACGTTCTCCTTCACCGTCAGGTTGGACCATAGGGCGCCCTGTTGGAACAGCACGCCCCAGCGCCGCTCGATGGCTGTCCACACGCGCCGCCGGGCGTAGCGGATGTCCTGGCCGAAGATGCGCACCGACCCGGCG
>DASXMK010000512.1:0-2485 GCA_036495705.1 Caulobacteraceae bacterium
CGCCAACTTTGGGGAGCCGGGTACGGCTGGCTCCCCCTTTTTCACATCGGCCTGAACAGATGGCGGTAGGCTTCGCTGACCCCCAGCCGGGTCGGTCGCGAACGGAGCTTGACGCTGAACTCGGAAGGACACCGCGTTATCGACTCGATCGCTTCGACGTTGACGATAGTCGAGCGGTGGATGCGCCAGAAGCAATCCGGGTCGAGTTCGCTCGCCAACTGTTTGATCGAGCGCCGGATGATGGCTTCGCCGCGCTCGGTGACGACGGTCGTGTATTTGGCCTCGGCCTGGAAATACCAGACCTGGCCGACCCGGATCAGATCGACTTCATTGCCGCGCGAGGCCTTGATCCAGCGCAGATAGGCCTTGGGCGAAATCGCCGGCCACGGTTCCGGCGGCGCGATCAGTTCAGCGATTGACATGGCGGGCTCCCCCAGACCGGCTGGCGCAGAGCTGTCGCGGACGAGCGTCAATCCAGCGCGAATTCATCGTGAATTCGTCGCGAATTCGCGCCGAACAGGCGCAGAACTTTGCTTTCAGCCTTTCGCGAGCTTCTGCGCCTCTGCTTTGCAGTCGTAGGGCCGGTCCGGCGCAGTGCAAAAGTCGGGCCACAGGCCGGTTTGACGCCAGATGTCGACCAAGCCGATGCGCGCCGCCAGGGGCATGAAGCGCGGACTGGCCCGAAGCCTGGTCAGGGGCTCAGTGTAGAAACCGTAGGTCCAGTCCATCTCTTTGGCCAGGGTCCCGACGTTGCTCTGGACGACATCGAGCGCCTGGTCGACGTGGCCGACCTCGGCCAGGCCCTGGATGGTGTTGAGCAGACCGAGGTCGCCGGCATGGGCGAGAATGAAGGCGGCGGCCTGGTCGGCCTGTTTCGGATCGGCGCGCGCCGCTATCACCCGGCGCAGATATTCGGTGATGAGTGATGTCATCTGCTGGCGATTCGACGGATCGTCGAGCAGGCGCCGGGCCGCGTTCGGGTCGCCGACCAAGGCCGCCACAAATAGCCGTTCACCGCCAGCGGCGGGATAGCCTGGCGAGCGTCTCTCGGCCTCGTCAAGGGTGGCATTGGCGCCCGCCACGTCGCCCTGAAGGCCTTCGTCAAGCGCAAGGTCGACTAGCTGGCCGGCCGAAAGTGGGTCCGCAATGACGGCTTGTCGCCGCACGGCCAGGTCGTCGCGCCCCCGGCCGATGGCCCGCAACGCATAGGCGCGAGCGGCCAGGGCCAGGGGTTCGTCGGGCTCGATGGCCAGGGCCCGCCTGAGGTCGGCGTCTCGACGCACCCATTCGTCGGCGCGCCAGGCGACGAGCGCGCGCGCCACCCAGGCGCGGGCTTGGCGCGGATCGAGCGCCAGGGCGCGGGCCGCGTCACGCTCAGTCGTCTCGCGGCCCAGCGCATCCAGACGGAATTGAGCGACGAGCGCATCTTCCACGGCCAGTTCAGTCCACCCCCGGGCGAAATTTGGCGCGCGGGCGACGACCTTGCGAAAGAGATCGCGAACCGTTTCGGGACCAGCGCCGGAGTGAATGTCCTCGCAGGCGGCCAGGAAGAGCTTCAGAACTTCGACGTCCTTGGACGCCTGATCGCCGTCATGCACGGCGCAGGTGAGGACGTCCGCGAGCTTCAGCGCCGCCCCGCGACGCATGTCCGCCTCGTCGGCCATCGGCCGGTCGAAGGTCGCCGACCAGATGATCGAGCCATCGCTGGCGAGATGCAACTCGAGCGTGGCGTTGAGCCGGCCGGCGACCGAGCGGACGCGACCGTCGACAGTGAACCTCGGCGATGCGCCGCCCGGGGCTCCCGGCTCGACAATGCGCAAGGTGGACTGCCGCGCCTGCGCCATCAATGCGAGGTCGCCGGCGATGCCGTCGGCAAAAAGGGCGGCGGCGGCGTCTCCGACGGGCGATTGTAGGCGCTCGACCCGTATCGAACTTGGCCCAGGAGGATGGTGACCGACCCAGAGCCACGCCACCAGAGCGGCGAGCGCAACTGTCAGTCCCGTTCCGACTGCGAACCAGCGCAGCCACGCGCGGTCCGGAGCCATGGGCATAGGTGCGTCCCTACGGGCCGCCGGCTGACTCGATCCCTCGCCGGCGGTTTGAAGCTCGGCGAAACAGGCCGCGGTCTCGGCCGAGGGCTGGACGTCCAGCTCGCGCTTCAGATCATCCTCCAGCCGGCGCCAGATGCGCCGCACCTCGCCTTGTTCGCCGGCGGCGTGGGCCGCGGTCATAGCCAGGCGCGCCGCCGCCTCATCCAGGGGTTCGCGAGCGCGAATCGCCTGGGCCAGGCGCAGGCTGTCACGCGGCGCGGTCGTCAGCACCGCGGTGGAGCAGGCCATGGCCTCGGCCATGATCTGATTGTCGATGGCGGCGCGCTGGAGGGTCAGCCATTCGTCAAACGCCGGGTCGAGGCCGTCGAGATTGGCCAACAGGCGGTTGGTGACCCCGGAGAGGCGGTCGGCGAGACCCACCGCATCGCCGGCGG
>DASXMK010000513.1:0-2228 GCA_036495705.1 Caulobacteraceae bacterium
GTCCTCGGTCAAAACCCCGGGCGTATTGGTGACCACAATGCCGCGGGCGTGGGCCGCCGGCACGTCGATATGGTCGATCCCGACCCCGAAATTGGCGATGAGCTTGAGCTTCGGCGCGGCGCGGGCGATCAAGTTGGCGTCGATTCGGTCGGTGATCGTGGGGGCCAGCACGTCGGCGCGGTTCATGGCCGCCGCCAGGGCCTCGACGTCCATGGGGGTATCGTCGAGATTGAGCTCGGTGTCGAACAACTCGCGCATGCGCGTCTCGACCGCGTCCGGGAGCTTGCGCGTGACGATGACTTTGGGCTTGCGAGGGGCCATGGGTGGGTCTGACAGAGGATCGCCGGTCGTCGCCGTGGCGAACAGGGGCTCTCTAACAGAACGGTTTTCGGCGGCAAAGCAAGCCGCACCGGCAGCCGTGTGCCTGAAAAGCCTGGCCGTGGGCGTTCTGGCGGCGCTGAGCCTTGCCGCCTGCGGCGGTCACAGCAGCGAGGCCACCGACTGCCCGGCCGACCAGCGCGCCCGCAGCCTTTCCGGCTTTTGCGTGCCCCGCTGGGTGAGCCTGAAGCACGGCGAGGTGATGGGCCGCAAGGGCCCGGGCAAGGACTACCCGGCCCAGTGGGTCTACCGCGCCCAGGGCCTGCCGGTGCAGGTGGTGGCCGAGACCGAGGAGTGGCGGCGCATCTGCGATCCCGAGGGCGGCGCGGCCTGGGTGCATCGCTCCGAGATCGATGGCCGGCGCACGATCATGGCCCGGGCCGGCGAGGCCACGCCGATCCGCCGCTCGCCGAACGACACCGCCCCCGTGGTCGGCCTGCTCAACGTCCGCGCCCTGGCCAGGCTCGACCGCTGCAAGGGCGAGTGGTGCAAGGTCAAGGTGGGGCCGTTGACCGGTTGGCTGCCCGCCGACGCCATGTGGGGCCTGGCGCCCCAGCGGCAATGTCGTTGAGGGGCTCCCCGCGGCCGTGTTAGGCAGGCGCATGGACGCGCTCGCCTCGACGACCTTTTCGAAGGAAGACCTGCTGGCTTGCGCCCGCGGAGAGATGTTCGGCCCCGGCAACGCCCAGCTGCCGGCGCCACCGATGCTGATGTTCGACCGCATCACCCACGTCTCCGCCGAGGGGGGGACCTACGGCAAGGGCCAGATCACCGCCGAACTCGATGTGCGCGCCGACCAGTGGTTCTTCGCCTGCCACTTCCTCGGCGATCCGGTCATGCCCGGGTGCCTGGGCCTGGACGCCATGTGGCAGCTGGTCGGCTTCTTCCTCGGCTGGTGCGGCGCTCCTGGACGCGGCCGGGCCCTGGGCGTGGGCGAGGTCAAGTTCACCGGCCAGGTCACGGCCAAGATCGAACGGGTCGTCTACCGCATCGATTTCAAGCGCGTCATCATCCGCAAACTGGTCATGGGGGTGGCCGATGGGGTGATGGAGGCCGATGGCAAGCCTATTTATGAAGCCAAGGATCTGAGAGTCGGGCTGTTCAACGCCGCCGACCTCGTCTGAAGCGGCCCCTCGTGGGGGAGGGAAGTGAAGCATGCGGCGAGTGGCCGTGACCGGATTGGGGATCGTCTCTCCGATCGGCGTTGACGCCGAGGAGGTGACGGCGAGTCTGCGCGCGGCCAGATCCGGCGTCGTCGCCGCTCCGGAATACGCCGGCCTCGGCTTCCGCTGCCAGGTCCACGCCGCTCCGCCCATCGACTGGGAAAGCCGCATCGACCGCCGCGCCGCGCGTTTCCTGGCCGCCGGCACGGCCTACGCCCACATCGCCATGGAGCAGGCCATCGCCGATTCGGCTCTGGCCGAAGACGAGGTGTCGAATGAGCGCACTGGGCTGATCGTCGGGGCCGGCGGACCCTCGACCCGGTCCATCGTCGAGGCCGCCGATACGGCCAGAAGCAAGGGCGTCAAGCGCATCGGCCCGTTTGCCGTGCCCAAGGCCATGTGCTCGGGCCCCTCGGCCACCCTGTCAACCTGGTTCAAGGTCCGCGGGATCAACCTCTCGATCTCTTCGGCCTGCGCCACCTCCACCCATTGCATCGGTTACGGCTTCGAGCAGATCGTCATGGGCAAGCAGGACGTGGTCTTCGCCGGCGGCTGCGAAGAGCTCGACTGGACCCTGAGCGCCCTCTTCGACGCCATGGGGGCCATGAGCAGCGGCTTCAACGCCACGCCGGCCACCGCCAGCCGCCCCTACGACGTCGACCGCGACGGCTTCGTCATCGCCGGCGG
>DASXMK010000514.1:0-3289 GCA_036495705.1 Caulobacteraceae bacterium
CGCCCCCCTCCCGGCTTCGCCGGCCCTCCCCCCGTGAACGGGGGGAGATCAAGCCCCTCAAGGCGCTGGCGGCGCGTAGCCTTCGATGCGCTGGAACACGAACCCCTTGGCCTGGGCCTGCGCCGCCTCGTCGGGGCCGGCGGTCAGCCAGTGGTGGCCACTGGCCGGATCGCGATATTGCGCCAGGGTGCGCGCGCCGGGATGCGGATCGGTCCAAACGAACCCCTGCGAGGCCTCGAACTGATAGCCGCTGGCGAAAGCGTCGTGCTCGCCCTCGGCGGTGGCCGTCGACAGATGATCGCCCAACGCTTCGTTCCAGAACAGCTTCAGGGGCGCGGTCCCCGGGCCGGCGGCGGCGAACACCGCCGCCTGGTGTCCCACCACCACATAGTTGGCGGCCTGGGCGGTCTTGGCCACGCCCGCCGAGGCGGCGCTCAGGTGATCGCCGCGGGCGGCGTCGAACCAGGCGTCCAGCGGGCTGGTGTCCACGGGGGCGGTGGCCGGCGGCGGCGGCGGTCGGGTCTGCGCCACCTCGACATTGCGCTCGGCCGTACATTCGTTGGGGGCTCGGAGATAGGTGATCCGGCCGCCTTCGAAGGCCTGCCGCTGGCCGTCGGGGAAATTGTCGACATCGGCGATCGGCAGGCCGAGCCAGCCGCTCGGGCCGCCATACTGAAAGTAGGTTCGCCAGATGCATCCGGTCACGGCGTAGGTCTGGCCGGCCCGCGGCCCATCGACGTGCCATAGCACCATGCCGGTGGCGAAGTCGGCTTCCCGGGCCCGGGTCCCAGCCGGGGAGGTCGCCCCGGCCATCTCGTCGGTCTTGGCGCAGCCGAGCGGGCCGTCGGCTCCGCCCATGGCGTTCCATTTGGCCATCACCGGCGCGCTCAGGCGATGACCGCAGGCAGTGGCGGCGTCCGCTGGCGGGGCCTGGGCGGGCGCCGGCCGGGCGACGATGAGCGTCGCCAGCAACATCAGAACCGGCAGGGCCAGGGTGAACAGGCGGGTCGGCATCGGTCTCTTCGGGCCCCTCGTGCCCCCAAGGATCAACGGCGATACCCCGCGCGCCCATCGACCTCAACGGCCGTTGTGCGTTATGATCGCGCCGCGCACGGCTCGCGCGGATCATCGCGCGGGCCGTCGTTCGTATTCATCGGCCTGAGGACCTCGATGGCGAAGGAGGATTTGCTCGAGCTCCCGGGCACCGTCAGCGAATTGCTGCCCAACGCCACTTTCCGCGTAAAACTGGAAAACGACCACGAGATCATCGCTCATACCGCCGGCAAGATGCGCAAGAACCGCATCCGCGTCCTCGCTGGCGACAAAGTCCTGGTGGAAATGACCCCCTATGACTTCTCCAAAGGCCGCATCACCTATCGCTTCAAATAGCCGGCGCGCGGCGGATCTGGATCCCACATGGAAATTCTGAAGGATCGGCGCGTGATCCTCATCGGCGGCGCCGCTTTGGCGCTTGGGGCCGGCCTTGTCGTGGCCGTGGCCATGGCCATGCGCCAGAACGATTCCGACACTTCGCCGCCGGCCTCCGAGGGCGGCTTGATGATCCAGACCGGCCGCGACGACACGGTCAAGCTCGATCCGGCCCGGGCCCTGCGCTGCTTCGTGGGCGGCCGGCTGGTGGGGGAAATGCCGGTCAGCGACTGCGCCCACCGCAATGGCGTCGCCACCGGGGCCCTGGACGTTGGCATCGACGCCAGCGGGGCCCTGGCCGCGGCGGCGACGCCCAACACCGACGTCGCTCCGCCGCCGCCGCCGGCTGAGACGGCAGGGGCCGCGCCGACCACGGTCGAAGCCGGCGATGAGTCCGCCGCCGGCGGTGAGAAGGCGTGCATGAGCTATGAAGCCGGGGCCTGGCGGCGCTCGGCTACGGACGTGAGCCTCAACGATTGCATCCAGTCCCTGTTCGCCGGCCAATGCGTGCGCCCGGGCGGGGCCGCCTACGGCCGCTGGGGCGATCGCGACGTCCGCCTGGTGCTGGGCCGGGTGGAGATGGCCGGCGATGACGGCGGATTCCGGGTCCTGGCGCGCCAGCAGGGCGGCTGCGCCATCCCTCCCGTGCTGCCGTGAACACCCGCCCGATACTCGCCCTGGCCGTGGCCGGCGCGACCCTGTTGGCGGGCTGCGAACAACAGGTCGAGGCCCCGACCGACCGCGGCGTGTGCTGGCACATGGTGACCGTGGCCGGGAAGCCGAAGTTCAACGTGCTGGCGCGCGGCCAGGCCGGCCTGGAGTATTGCGCCGCCGAGCTGGAGAAGATGCGCATCAGCTTCCAATCCCTGGGCGTGCCGCAGGGCGATATCATCGGGGCCTATCAGGGCCAGTTCCTGTTCATCAACCGCTATGGCGTGTTCACCGCCCAGGCCCTCACCGGCTACCAGTACCCGTTCATGGTCCGCACCGGCGACGGGCGCCTGGCCATGCCAGGGGCGATGCCGCAACAGCCGGGGCAATAGCCAAACTCCCAGCACAACGGGCCGTGAACAAAAAAGGAACGTCGCCCTTGCGTCGCGGCAAAACGCTGCTAGGTTGAACCCTGAGATTCCGGCGCGTTGGGTCGCCGGGCTAGCAAGGGAGCGCGGCGGATGTCGGGCAGCGTCAACAAAGTCATTCTGGTGGGCAATCTCGGACGCGATCCGGAGGTGCGCACCCTCAATTCCGGCGACCGGGTCGCCAATCTCAACCTCGCCACCTCCGAAACCTGGCGTGACAGCAACTCGGGCGAGCGCAAGGAGCGCACCGAGTGGCACCGGGTGGTGATCTTCAACGACAACCTGGTGAAGGTGGCCGAGAACTATCTGCGCAAGGGCTCCAAGGTCTACATCGAAGGGGCGCTGCAGACGCGCAAATACACCGACCAGTCGGGGGCCGAGAAGTTCTCCACCGAGATCGTGCTGCAGAAGTTCCGCGGCGAGCTGACCATGCTCGACGGTCGCGCCGACGGCGCCCGCGCGGAAGGCGATGCCGGTGGTTTCGCCGCCGCCGGCCCGCGGGCGGGCGGCTCCGGCCCGCGCGAGGATTTCACCGCCGACCTCGACGACGAAATCCCGTTCTAAACCTCATTTCTCCTCCCCCTCTGGGGGGGAACTATATACTTGACAAAGCAGTCACGGTAGAATCGCAGTCATGGTCGGCCCCGCCTCCCACTCAAACCGGAGGCGGGGATGGCTAGCTCTCGTAGATTACCGGCTGGTGCCGAAACGGTCGCCGCCAAGGCGCAGTTTCTGGAAGCGGTGGGCGCTGCTATTCGCGACCACTTTCGTTGGTCATCGAT
>DASXMK010000515.1:0-18937 GCA_036495705.1 Caulobacteraceae bacterium
AGCCTTCCGCGATGAGGTGCGGAGTTTCCTGGCCTCCCACCGGGACCAGATGCCGCGCGACGTCGGCGCCAGCCGCAAAAGGGTTCTGGCCTGGCAGGCGCTGCTGATCGCGCATGGCTACGCCGGGCGGACCATCCCCAAGGCCTATGGCGGCTTCGGCGCTCAGCCCGATATCCTGAAATCGCGTATCATCGCCGAGGAATTCACTACGGCCCGCGCGCCCATGGGACTGGCCGGCCAGGGCGTGTCGATGCTGATTCCGACCCTGCTGGAAATGGGCGCGGAGGCGCAGAAGCGGCAGTGGATCGGCCCGACCCTGCGCGGCGAGGTTGTCTGGTGCCAGGACTATTCCGAGCCGGGTTCGGGTTCGGACCTGGCTTCGCTCAGCACCCGGGCGATCGAGGACGGCGACGACTTCGTCATCAACGGCCAGAAGATCTGGACCTCCACCGCCGCCCAGGCCGACATGATCTTCTGTCTGGTGCGCACCGAGCCGGACGCGCCTCGCCATGCCGGCATCAGTTACCTCCTGTTCTCGATGAAGACCCCGGGCATCGAGGTGCGGCCGCTGAAGACCATGACCGGCCGGGCGGAATTCAACGAGGTATTCTTCACCGACGTGCGCGTGCCCAAGAGCCAGATCGTCGGCCAGCGGGGCGAGGGTTGGCGCGTGGCCAACGCCACCTTGAAGCACGAGCGCGGCATGCTGGGCGATCCCAACGCCGCCGAGGGACGCCTGGCCGAGATCTTCGAGCTCATGCGCAGCGAAACGGTGTCCGGAACGCGACTGATAGACAATCCGATGCTGCGCGACCGCCTGATGGCGCTGCAGGCGCGGGTGCTGGCGATGAAGTTCAACGGCCTTCGGGTCCTGACCAGCCAGATCGCCGGGGAGAGCTCCGGCATGGCCGGGCTGGTCGTCAAGCTGCAAGGGTGCGAGCTCAACCACCAGCTGGCCGCCTTCGCCATCGACGCGCTGGGCGAACTGGGCGTGCTGTACGATGGGAGCCCGCACCTGCGCGCCCATGGACTGTGGCAACAGCGCTATATGTTCGACCTTGGCCTGATCATCGGCGGCGGCACGGCCCAGATCCAGAAGAACATCATCGCCGAGCGGGGCCTGGGCCTGCCGCGCGAGACCCGGGGCGACTGATGGATTTCGCCCTCACCGCCGACCAGCGCTTGATGCAGGACTCCATAGCCGGGGTGCTGAGCCGGGTCGCGCCCCTGGAGCGGGTGCGCGCCTTCGCCAACTCCGGCGAAGCCGTGGCGAGTGACGTCTGGGCGGCCCTCACCGACTTCGGCGTGCCGGGGATGCTGCTCGGCCAAGCCCATGGCGGCCTTGGCCTTACCCTGCTCGACGCCGCCCTGGCGGCCGAGGTCCTGGGCGAGCACGCAACCCCCTCCCCGTTCCTTGGCTCCGCGGTGCTGGCCCCGCTGGCCCTCACCCTCGCCGGCTCGCCGACGCAGCAGGAGGCGTGGGGACCGAAACTGGCGGCCGGCGAGGTCATAGCGGGCGTGGCCATGCACGAGGCCATCGCCGGCGCACGCGACGGGACTGGCGTGACGGTGCAAAACTGGCGCTTGAGCGGTCAAGGCCTGTTCGCCATCGACGCCGTCGGGGCTGACATCCTCGTCGTGGCCGACAGTTCCTGCCGGCTGCATCTGGTGGAAGCCCGCAGCCCGGGGATCGAGATCGTTCCCCTGGCCACCATCGACAGCACCCGCCGCTTCGCCGAGGCGCGTTTCGACGGCGCCGACGCTGAGCCTTTGGAGGCAGCCGGCGATAGCGAGGTCCTGGAGCGCCTGCGCGACGCCGCTTTCGTCATCCTGGCGGCCGACATGCTGGGGGCCAGCCAGGCCATGCTGGATAAGGCGGTGGCCTACGCTAAGGAGCGGCGGCAGTTCGGCCGACCGATCGGCTCCTTCCAGGCGGTCAAGCATATGTGCGCCGAGATGGCGGCCGAGTTGGAGCCGGCCCGGGCCCTGGTCTGGTACGCCGCTTATGCCTTCGACGCCGTCCCGGCCGAGGCGGCGCTGATGGCCGCCCACGCCAAAGCCCACCTCGCGGACATCAGCCGGTTCGTGGCCCGCACCGCCACCGAAGCGCATGGCGGCATTGGTTTCACCGACCTCCTGGGCCTGCACTTCTGGTTCAAGCGCGTGGGCGTCGACCGCCAGCTGCTGGGGGGGCCTGAGCAGGTGCGGGCCCGCGCCGCCGCGATCCAGGGACTGGCGCCGCTACGGGAAAGCATCGGCGCATGAGCGGCTACGGGGCCGGGGCGTGAACCCGCTCTGACGGGAAAATGCGCAGGAAGTTCTCGGCGTAGAACTTGTCGCGCACCGCCTCTCCGCGATCGCCGAGCGCAGCCTCGAACCGGCCGATAGGGTTTCGGCCGCCCTCAATGTGCGGATAGTCGGTCGAGAACAGGTAAAGGTCGGCGTTGGACTGGTCGATCAGGTCGCCGACGGCCTCGAACACGAACGGTGTGAACGCCAGCTGGTCAGTGATCTGACGCGACGGCGTGCGCGTCAGGCCCTGAAGGTTAGCGTCGTTGCGGCTCCAGTGCTTGACCACCCAGTCCAGGCGCCGCAACAGCTCGGGGACCCAGCCCGCGCCCAGCTCGACACAGGCGCCGCGCAGGCCGCGGTGGCGTTCGAGCACGCCGTCGAGCACCAGCATGGTCAGGAACGCCTCGGGCCCCTCATGCAACAGGGCTATGTCCTTGGTGCGCAGGTTCTCGCCGCCGCCCAGCCAGTCCTTGGTCGGCGCCCGGCCATTGTTCATCCACGCCCGGGCCAGCTGCAGCGGCGCCCCGCCGACGTGCAGCACGAACGGGGTTCCACTCTCCGCCAGGGCGGCCCAGAAGGGATCGAGATCGATGTGGCCGGGAGAACGGTCGCCGCACGGGCGATGCGGCACCCAGACCGACTTAAGTCCGGAATCCAGAACCAGGGCCAGCTCGCGCATCGCCAGGTCGGGATCGTCTAGGGGAACAATGGCCACGCCCAGAAGGCGGTCATCTCCGCCGCAGAAATCGGCCATGTGCCGATTGTGGGCGCGCGCGGCGCCGTAGCGGAGCGTGGGGTCGAGCTTGGCGCTGGCCGAGAAGGGCATGGCCACGCTGTGGGTGGCGAACACCAGTTGGCGCTTGAAGCCGAGCAGGTCGAGGGCCTTGCTGCGATCGGCGGCGTTGAAGGCGCCGAGGGCCTGAATCTCCTTCGAGGATTCGATTAGCCGCGCGCCGAGAGCGATCTGGGCGGCCACGTGCTCGGCGCTGTGACGTCCCCCCTGGCTCACGATCACCGCCACCTCTTCGTCGGTGACGATCGAGGCCGAATAGCTGACCTCCGGAATCGCCTCGCGCAAGGCTGGATCGGCGTACTTCTTCAGGAAGTCGGGCAACTCCATGATGTGGCTGTCGGCATCGTAGAACGGCCGCGTGGCGGGCGCATAGGTCACGGCGTTTTCCCTATTGGGCGAAGGGACTCAGCAATCGCCCGTGGGGCCGGGATGTCAACGTCCGGCGGACTTCGCATCGGCGCCACAAAACGGGCGCCCGGGTCCGAACCGGCTGCGACAATTTGGCATAGGGATTCGCCCTTAGGGGCTGAGCCGGAATTTCTTTGCGTCAAGGTCTCGATCTACTGTCACCGCAGAGACCGAAGACCAACTCGTCTCACAGTTTGTTGCTTGCGCGTTTCCGACAACTTCAACGCACCATGAGGATGCACTTAGCCATGACTATTCTCGACGCGGCCGATTCGAACGAAGATATTCTGGACGCTTTCCGCTCGGCCTACCGCAATAAGAACCTGCGCGGGCGCTTTCCTGTCACCGCGGCGGCTCACTTCTGCATCATCGCCAGCGTGGCCCTCTTCTGCCTGAACCTCGTCCACTGACGACCTGACCCGGGACCGGCGGACCTGAAATCATGCCCAAATTGACGGCGGTCATCGGACGCCGGTTGTCGGCCTGGATAGGCGCGGAAGACGCGCCGGCATCGCCGCGATCCGCCCTCCACTATCTGGCCAGCAGCCGCGGCAACCTGGCGGTGATGACGGCCCTGCTGATGCTGCCGTTCGCCGGAGCGCTGAGCCTGGCGGGCGATGTCGCCAGCGCGCTGATGATAAACCGGTCGCTGCAGAACGCCGCCGATTCCTCCGCGATCGCCGCCGCCACCGGGGACGACACCGCCACGGACCGCGGGAGCCCGGCCGTGGCTGTCTACCAGCGCGAGGCGTTGGCGGTGGCGGCGAAATACGGCTTCGTCAACGGGGCCAACAATGTGACGGTGACGGCCACCACGGTCACCAACGCCGTGAACCCGAAATGCCCGGCTGCGGCGACGCAATGCTTCCAGGTGACAGTCGCCAAGGTCGTTCCCCTGTATTTCGCGGCTGTCGTCGGCTACAAAGGAAACGCGACCATTAATGGCGCGCCGGCCTGGAAGGTCTCGGCGACCGCTGTCGCGGCGCCTTATGCTGGCGCCCAGAACGTTTGCGTCCTGGCCCTCGATCCGACCAGCACCCAATCGGCCACCGCAGACGTTACCGGCGGAAACACTGTGCTCAACAAGTGCAGCCTGTGGGACAACTCCGCGGATGGAGCGGCGTTCACACTGACCGGCGGCACGTTCACGGCCCAGGCCGCTTATGTCGTCGGCGGGTTCACCAATACCGGTCCGACCGGCGATCTCACCCTGACCAGCCCGACATCGGTCCAGACCCAGCAGAACGCGGCGGCGGATCCTTACGCCGGCCTCTATGCGGCCAACAGCGTCAGCAACCTGGTCAATCAAAGCTGCCCGTCGGCGAATAAGGGAGTCAATATCAACACCAGTCAGACGATCCAGCCGGGCGTCTATTGCAATACTTTAAACATATCGAACGGCAACGTGGTCCTGGCCTCGGGGACCTACATCATCCAGGGCGGCAAGTTCTCGGTTTCGGGCGGGTCCGTCAGCGGTACGAACGTGACCATCATCCTGACCTGCGACACGCCTCCGTGCTCGAGCAGCAGCCACTATGCGACCGCCACCCTGACTGGGGGCACGAGCAATCTGAGCGCGCCGACGAACGGAACCTGGGCCGGCATGCTGTTCTATCAGGACCCCAACGACCCGACCTCGAACAAGGACAAGAGCAGTCTGACCGGCGGTGGCAACACCCTGGAAGGGGCGCTGTACTTTCCGACCCAGCAGCTGACCTTCACCGGCGGTGCGGCCAGCGCCCCGTGCACCCAGATCGTCGCCTGGACCGTGACTTTCACCGGCGGTGGGACGGTCGGCTACAGCTGTGTTGGGGCCGGGGTGGCCGTGATTGGCGATGCCGGCGCCAAGCTGGCGTTGGTGCAATGAACCGGCGCGGGCGCAGCCTTTCCGATCTTCTGGCGGCCTGGTGCGCCGAATCGGCCGGCGCCGCCGCCGTGGAGCTGGCCCTGCTCATGCCATTGCTCACCGTCGCCACGCTCAACATCATCGATGTCGCCACCTATGCCTATGACCGCATGCAGCTGCAAAATGCCGCCCAGATGGGCGCAGAGGCGGCGTGGGCGGCGTGCAACGAGAACACCCCGTCGAGCCTGCCGGCCACCAGCACCGCCGCGTGCCCGAATTTTTCGGCCGCGGTCAGCAGGGCGATCACGAAGACCATGCTGGGGTCGAACGTTACCCTTGTCGCCGGTTCACCCACCGAGGGCTATTACTGCACCACCACCACCGGGGCCCTGCAACTGGTTGGCACCGGCCCCGGGACCGTCGGCTCGCCGCCCACGAAACCGGCGCCCGACACTTGCGCCGCGGTCGCCAGCGCCTCGGATCTGACGGCCGTCCCCGGCGATTATGTCAAAATCAATGTGAGCTACACCTATGCGCCGATCTTCAGCGGCGTGTCGGTCGCGGGTCTGCTCGGCACGTCCGTGACCCAGAGCGTATGGATGAGGCTTGGCGAATGATCCGCGGCGCGCACAGGTTTTGGCGGGACCGACACGGGACCAGCGCCGTGGAATTCGCCCTCGTGGTCCCGGTCTTTTTCGGCATGGTTTTCCTGCTGTTGAACATTTGCGTCGCCTTGTGGGCGGAGGCGGCCCTGAACTTCGCCGTCGACCAGGCCGCGCGTTGCATGTCGGTGCAGCCTGGCGTCTGCGACAATGTTACCGACGCCGTCAAACAGCATCCCTACATCGGCCCGAATGTCTCCCCGGCGTTCCGCCAGGCGGTAGGGGCGTCGTGCGGCAACAATGTCTCGGCAACCGCCACCTATGTGATCGACCTGGGCCTTGGGAGCCTGCCGCTGAATCTTTCGGCGTCGTCCTGCTTCCCGGTTCAGGACTAGGCTCGAGGGAGTGGGCCGCTGCTACCGCAGGCGCGAGAAATGGAGTTGGCGATCGCGGTAGCGGGGTGGTCTGCGGAACGCGCGCGGCGCTGTCTGCCACAGCTGCGTGCGCCGGCGACCTGGCCCTCCGCCTCATCGGAGCACGCGCCGAAACGACCGTCGCCGGATTCCCATCGGACACGCTATCGAAGCCTGAGACGGATCGGGCTCGGGGCGACGGTGGCGAACCTGGGCCTGGAGCCGGGTCGCTTCGCGGACGGTCGGGCATTCGCCGTGCTCATGGAGTTCACGGTCGGCGAGGTCGATGCCCTGCTGTTTTGCGCCTATGAGGTGGGCGACTACGTCCATGTCGCGCTCTACACGTCCGCCGGCGTCAGTCTCGTGGGCGACACCCTTCCCGAGTTCGTCAATGAAGCCGCGCACGGCTTCCTTTCGCTCGCCCAGCAGTATCTCGACAGCATGAGCGCGACCGTCGTGTTTCCAGCTCCCCGCGGAGGCGGCACACGGTTCTACGCGATCAGTGAGCAGGGCGTTCTCACCGCCGAGATAGCGAGCCCAAACCAGCCAACGCACCTCGCGCCCCTGGAGAGCGCCGGTCACGCTGTGATCCAGGCCCTGCGGCAGGCGGTCACCGAAGAGTGCGCTGGAGCCTAGTCTCTTGAGCGGAGGTCGGTCAGCGCGCCCGAGGGTTCGTCCAGGACGGCGCAGCTATGGTCGAGCAGCGACTCGCTGGAGCCGTCGGGGTTTTCAGGGGTGCCGCCGGTGGCGGCCAGGAGCACGAAGCCCGGACGACCGTCGGCGGACCTGACGCCCACCACCGCCAGGGTCTGGCGGCCCATGTCGTCGCCGGCTTCAGAATCGCCCGTGGCCAGAAGCTTGAACGGGTCACGCGCGCCGAGGGCGTCGCCGTTCACGCGCCGGGCGCGATACATCCGACCGGCAAGATCGAAGTCGAGCGGGGCCCATACCTCACCGATCTCCTCCGCGTGGGCCGCTAGGGCCGTTCTCACCTTGGCGCTCACGCAGTCGATGTGGATGTGCAGCTGGTCCTGGCTGCGGCCGAACACCGAGTTGACAGCCATGCCTACATCCTCGCGGGGAGCCGCGCGCCCGGCCCGTTCCTCGAGATACCGCCGGGCGTCCCAAGCCGCCTGCCAATAGTTGGGGCCGCCGGGAACCTGGAGTTCCGGACCCTCGATGCCGATGATCTTGGTCGTGGGGACGACGAGCACCTCGGTGGCCGCCTGCGGATCCCGGAGGACGGCGTAGCCGCCGCGACGGTTCACCTCCAGGCACGGCGCCGGCGCGCCGCTCAGCATCATGTCGGTCATGCACAGGCCGTGCACCACGCGCCACAGGGCGTTGGAATGGGGCGAACTTATTGGCGAGGCGGACACCCCGAAGGCCAGGCACACCGACAGGACAAGAAAACCCAGGCGCTTCACGGGGCGGTTGCGGCTCCAAATAGGCGTAATCAGCGCGCGTCGCCCGCCATGCGGGGGCTCTAATGGCCGATTGTGTCGGTATTGTCACTCGCGCCTTTGATCAGCTCAGCGGCCGAGCACCAGCACCTCGAAGGTTCCCGGTTTGGTGGTCGGCCGCTGGCCAGCCGGTACGGGCAGGTTGTATTGCGCCGTCGGTAGCCACACACGACCGGTCTTGGGGTCGAGCGCCCCGGTGCGGGCGCCAATCTGGGTGGGCACGGTGTCGATCACGCTATTGGCGTGCGGACCGTCCAAGGCGATGACAGCCAAAGTCCCACTGCGTCCGGATGGGATCAGGGCCAGTCGCCGGGGAGCGTCGTAGAGCACCGCGTCGGGTCCTTCGCCGATGGTCAGAGTGGCGATGTCGTGGCCGTCGGCGGCGCTCAGAATCTTGGCGACGCCATTGCCGCAGGCCGAGACCAGCCGGGCGCCGGCGACCAGAGCCAGGCCCGTGGGCCGGCGGCAGCCGGTCAGGGGCCAATGGGCCAGGACCTTGCGCGCCTTAAGATCGACGACGACAATCTGGTTGGTGTCTTCGCCGTTGATGAACACCTTGCCCTTGCCGTCAGGGGCCAGGAACTCCAGGGCGCCGCCGACCTTGATCGAACCGACCGACTTGAGCGCCTTGGGATCGACGAGGGTCAGTTCGCCGCTATCGCCGCCGACTACGATGACGAGACCGGTGGCCGGATCGAAGATCGCCGAGTCGGTGTCTTGGGCGGCCGGGATCGAGGCGACCACGGCGCCGGTGCCGGTGTCGATGACCTTGGCTGAGCTGTCGCCGCTGTTGGTGGTGACGAGGCGATCCGTCCCCGGCACCGGGACCACGGCGTGCAAGTGATCGCCCTTGGCGAAGTCGGCTCTGAGCTTGCCGCTGTCGGCCTCGATCAACATCACCTTGTCGCCGTGGGCGACATAGACGCGGCGGCGGACAGGATCGAAACTGGCGTAGTCCCAGCCACCGTCAGGGCCGGGAATGCGCTGGACAATCTTGAGGCCGGAGGCGCCCGGCGCGCCATGCGCGGCTGGGGCCAGCGCCTGCAGCGAGAGCGCGGCGATGGCGGCGACGAGAGCTGAGATTTTCATGGTCACGCGACTCCGGCTTGAGGGCGCCATCCCATGCCATGACTGTGACGGTTCTTACAGCGCTGGCGAAGATTTAGGCCGCGCTTTTCTTCGGCTCGCCGCGCGGGCATAGACTTGTCATCCATGGTCGATCTCGCCACAGCCGGGCCCATCGCCGCCGCTTCCTTCGTCGCATCCACTGTCGAGGTGGTGGAAGCCTTCACCATTGTCCTGGCGGTGAGCGTGGTCCGGGGGCCACGGCCGGCCATCCTGGGGACCAGCGCGGCCCTGGCGGTGCTGGCGCTGGCGGTAGCGATCTTTGGACCCCTCATTGCGCAGATTCCAATCCACGGCCTGCAACTGACGGTCGGGGTGCTGCTGCTGCTGTTCGGCCTCGGCTGGCTGCGCAAAGCGACCTTGAGGGCCGGCGGCGTGCTGCCGCTGCATGACGAAAGCGCCGCTTTCGCCCACGAAACCCAGGCGCTGCGGGCTCAGGCGAGCGAGCGCGCCGCCGACTGGATCGCCGGCATGGCGGCGTTCAAGGCGGTGCTGCTGGAAGGCACGGAGGTGGTGTTCATCGTCCTGGCGGTCGGGGCCAGGCCGGGACTTCTCGCCCCGTCGGCGGCCGGCGCGGCGGCCGCTTGCGCATTGGTGCTGGGCTTCGGCATGCTGGTGCGCACGCCCCTGGCCAAGGTTCCAGAAAACAGCCTCAAGTTCCTGGTTGGGGCGATGCTCTCGGGCTTCGGCGTGTTCTGGACCGCAGAGGGCCTGAAAGCGCCGTTCCCGCTCGGGGATTGGGCCATCGCCGTACTCGTGGGCCTGTTCCTGGCCTGCGCCATGGCCATGGCCATGGGGCTGCGCCGCCTGCTGGCGAGGCTGCCGGCATGGACCTGATCCGCGCGTTGGGCGCCGAACTGTGGAAGATGTTCGCCGGCGACCTGTTCCTGACCGTGGCGACGCTCGCCACTGTGCTGGGATTGGCCTTGCTGCTTACGACTCGGGCGGCGCCCGCCGCCGACGCGCCGTTCGTGCTGGCCGGCGTGATCATGGCCGTGTTCACGGCGGCGGTCGGCCTCTCGACCTCAAAAGAAATCAAAAGAAAGTCAGATAGATGAACGATAGAGTTCAAGTGACGATGAACGAAGGCGTAGCCGACGTGCGCCTGGTCCGGGCTGACAAGATGAACGCCCTGGACCCGGCCATGTTCGAGGCCCTGGTGGCCGCCGGCGAGCGCCTGAAACGCGAGCCCGGTCTGCGCAGCGTGGTCATCTCCGGCGAGGGACGGGCGTTCTGCGCCGGACTGGATATGGGCAATTTCGGCCGCATGGCCGACGGGTCGCGCCCCCGCGTGGAGTCGGCCGGTGTTGGCCTCGCCTCGCGCACGCACGGGGTCGCCAACGGGGCGCAATACGCCGTCTGGGTGTGGCGCGAGATTCCCGTGCCAGTGATCGCCGCGGTGCACGGGGTCGCCTTCGGCGGCGGCTTTCAGCTGATGCTGGGGGCCGACATGCGCTTCGTGGCCCCGGACACGCGCCTGGCGGTGCTGGAGGTCAAGTGGGGCCTGATCCCCGACATGGCCGGCACGCTGCTGATGCGCCACTTGGCGCGCGAGGATGTGGTGCGGGAATTGACCTACACTGGCCGCATATTCTCCGGGAAGGAGGCGCTGGAACTGGGTTTCGCCACCCGGGTGTGCGAGGACCCGCTCGCCGAGGCCCTGGCCGTCGCCCGCGAGATCGCCGGCAAGAACCCCGACGCCGTGCGCGCGGCCAAGCGACTGTTGAACGCCGTCGCCCAGGTCACCGACCCGCTCACCGGCCTGGCGCAAGAAACCGAGGAGCAGGTGGCGCTGATCGGCAGCCCCAACCAGATCGAGGCGGTGAAAGCCAATCTGGAGAAGCGCGCGCCGGTGTTCACCGACCGGGCATAGAGTTCAGATCCGGACTGTAGTCCTCGACGACATAGCTGAACCTCGCGCCGGTCGCCGAAACCAGGGCCGCCCTGACTTCCAGAGCGTGATCGGCGTCTGGCGAACGCTTCACCTGCAGCGTTTGGCGGGAGAATTTGAGCGGCCGGACCACCAGGCCAAAAGGCGCGTCGGTTGCATCGAGAGCGCGGTTCATGGCCTGGGTAAGGCGATCTGGCAGATACCAGTTGTCAGCCTCGGAAAGCACGCGCCCGCCGCAGGCGAGGCGCACATGGCGATGACGGACGGTCCGACCCGGATCGGCGCGCAGGACGGCGCGGACGATCGGATCCGCCGGCGTTTCCTTCTCGGCGAGGCGCTGGGCGACGAGCGGCGGCAGACCGTGAGCGGAGCACCAAGCCTGCAGAAGCGCGCTGGCGCTCGCCCCGCGCACGATCGCCGCCTCGACGCCGCCCGCCGACAGCGCCGGCGGCGGGGTCGCCGCCAGGACGAAGACGGCCGCGAGCGCGGCCAGCCGTTTCATCTTGTGTTCCGCTGCGCTTGGCGCTCAAATTCCGTGCTGGCAGAGGATGCGCCATGGCCTATGCGCAGGGACGACTGATTCACGACGCCGACTCCCATTTGATGGAGCTGGATGGATGCCTCGATCCTTGGTTCGAGGCCAGGCATCTGGAGGCGTTTCACGCCCTTGCCATCTATCGCCACAAGCTCGAGCCCGAGGGCTGGGCGGACAAGTTCCGGCACATGCACGACGACCCGGCGTTCCGCGCCGGCGACGCCGACAACCTGCTGCTGCGCAAGAACTATCAGGCTCTGGGGGCCTTCCGCCGCGAGGATCGGCCCAAGGCGCTGGACCTGTTCGGTTTCGCCAGCCAGCTGGTCTTCACCACTTTCTGCCTGGGCAACTTCGGGCTCGACGAGAGCGGGAATGTCGAGCTCTGTTACGCCGCCGCCAGCGCCCACAACCGCATGATGACCGACTTCTGCTCGGCGGATCGGCGGCTGCTGGCCACTTGTTATGTGCCGCTGGTCGACTTCGAGCGCGCCAGGGCCGCCGCCGCCGAGGCCCTGGAGCTGGGCGCCAAAGCCCTGCTCATCCCTTCGCGCTGCCCACCCGGCCATTCGCCGAGCCATATAGCCTTTGATCCAGTGTGGGCTCGGGCTCAGGAGGCGGGCGTGCCGATCCTGTTCCACGTCGGCGGCGAACTGAAGCTGCAGGCGGACTATTTCGAGAACGGCCTGCCGCGGGTGAAGGATTTCCATGGCGGCGAAGAGAACTTCACCTCGGTGAGCTTCATGGCCATCCCCGGATCGGTCATGCAGTCTCTGGCCTGCTTGATTCTCGACGGGGTCCTGGACCGCTTTCCGCGCCTGAGGTTTGGGGCCATCGAACTGGGCGCATCATGGCTGCCCGGATGGATGCGCTACATGGATAGCGGTCACCAGGCTTTCTACAAAAACGAGGAGCGCCTGCACCGCCTGTCCGCGCCGCCCAGCGATATCGTCCGCCGCCAGGTGCGGGTTACGCCCTATCCGCACGAAGACGCCGGCTGGATCATCGCCAATAGCGGCGAGGAAGTGTGCCTGTTCTCGTCCGATTTCCCGCACGTCGAGGGCGGGCGCAATCCGCTGAAACGCTTCGACGATTCCCTGAGCGGGGCGAGCCCGTCGGCGGTCGGGCGCTTCTTCGCCGAGAACTTCATCGACCTGATGGGCGAGGGGCTGCCTGCGGACCTCAGACGACCGCAGACGGCGAAGGCGGCCTGAACACGCCGTCCGAGCCCCGCTGGCCGCCGGCCACGACAGGTGTCGGGGTGCTGCGCAACGCCGTCCTGTTCATGGCCGTGGTGCTGGCGCTGGCGCTGGTGCGATTCTTCCAGTCGATCCTCTCGCCGCTGATAGTGGCCGCGTTCATGATCGTCCTGGTGGACGGCTTGGCGCGCTTCATCCAGCGGCGGTTGCCCGGATCGCCGGCGTGGCTACGGGCCGGTATCGCCGGCGCCGCCATCCTGGCGGCCTTCGCTCTGATCGCCGGCCTGGTGGTCATCGAGGCGCGGCCTTTCGCATTCCAGCTGCGGGCCTTGGGCCCCAAGCTTGATGACCTGTTGCTGAAGGGCCTGACCCTGTTCGGCGCCCAGCCAATCACCTTGGAGCAGATGTTCAGCGGCATCGACCCCGGCCGCCTGGTGGGGATGGCGTTCGCCACCGCCCGTCACCTGACCTCCTACGCGGCGCTGGTGGTGATCTATTTCGGATTCCTGGCCGCTTCCCGGGCGACCTCCTCGCGCAAGTTCGATCGACTGTATGTGACCGGACCACGGCGGGCCTCGGCGCTGCGGGTCATCGCCAGCGTCACCCATGCCGTTGAACGCTACGCGTGGCTGCAGACCCTCAAGGCGCTGCTGATCGCGCTCATGGCCTGGCTGCTGATGACAGGGCTCGGCGTGCGCGACGCCATGTTCGCCGCCTTCCTGGTGTTTCTGTCTGCTTACGTGCCGATCATCGGCGCCGTGATCGGCTCGGTGTTTCCAGGGCTGCTGGCCCTGTCGCAATTCGACGACCTGACCCGGCCGATCGTGCTGGTGGCGGTGCTGGCCTCGGCGGTGTTCGTCATCGACAACATCATCATGCCCAAGCTGCAGGGGGACGAGCTCAATCTCGATCCCCTGCTGATCCTGATTTCCCTGGGCTTCTGGGCGGCGCTGCTGGGCGCGCCAGGCGTGCTGATGGCGACGCCGCTGACCGTTACGGTCATGGCCCTGGCGGCGGAGTTCGACGCCACACGCTGGCTGGCCGTGCTGCTCTCGCGCGACGGGCGCCCCAGCGGCGATGGCTAGATCGCGGCCAGGCCCAGAGCCAGATCGGCGATAAGGTCCTTGGGCGATTCGATGCCCACCGACAGGCGAATGAGGCCCTCGTCGATCTTCAGGACCGCCCGCTCATTGGCCGACACCCCGGAGTGGGTGGTGCTGGCCGGGTGGCAAGCGAGGGATTCGGTGCCGCCGAGGCTCACGGCGAGCTTGAACACCTCCACGGCGTCCAGCACCCTGAAGGCCGCCTCCCGGCCGCCGTGAACGACGAAAGAGAAGGTCGATCCCCAAGCTTCGCACTGGCGAGCCAGCACATCGGCCTCGCGGGTTCCGGGCGAGATGAAGCCGAGATAGTCCACCCGGTCGACCACCGCCTGAGCGCGCAGCCAGGCTGCCACTTCGGCGGCGTTGGCGAAGGCCTTGTCCATGCGCAGGCGCAGGGTTTCCAGGGACCGGGTCAGCATCCAGGCGCTGTGCACGTCGAGTTGGTTGCCGATGAGATTGCGCAGCGAGCGCACTTTCTTCATCACCCCCGCCCTGCCGGCGGCGGAGCCGGCGATCAGGTCGCTGTGGCCGCCGACATATTTGGTCAGGGAATAGACGACGAGGTCGGCGCCGTGGGCCAGCGGGGCCTGATAAAGGGGGCCTAGCAAGGTGTTGTCGACAATGATCGCCGGACGCTCGCCCTGGCGGCGGCCAATGACCTCCGCGATGTCGTTCATCAGATCGAGATCGACCAGCGAGTTGGTCGGATTGGCGGGCGTCTCGGCGTAGATGGCGGCGACCTTGCCAAGCGCCTGCGCTTCCTTGGCGGCCGTCTCCACCGCCACCGGGTCGACCCCGTCAAAGAAGCTCACGCTCCTGACCCCGATCCTGGCCATGAGGGTGTCGAACAGAGTCTCGGTGCCTCCGTAGAGCGGACGGCTGCGCAACACCACCTGCCCAGGCTCGGTGGTGGCCAGCAGGGCGGTGAGGATGGCCGCCATGCCGCTGGAGAACACCGCGCAGGCGTCGGCCTGTTCGAGCACCGCCAGGCGCTCCTCGACAATCTGCAGATTGGGGTTGTTGAAGCGGGTGTAGATGAGGCCGGCGTCCTGCCCTTCCGGGGTCGGCGCGCGCCCGCTCATATAGTCGAAGAGCAACTTGCCTTCCTCGCAGGTGTCGTAGGCGAAGGTCGACGTCAGGAAGATCGGCGTCTTAACCGCGCCCTCGGACAGGGTCGGGTCAAAGCCGAAGCCCAGCATCAAGGTCTCGGGCTCGAGCTTGCGCGCTCCGACCGACGAACGGCGAAAATCGTTTTTGGCGGCCATGGTACGTTTGGTTCCTCGCCTAGTCGGGCGTGTGTCGCCATTTCCGGCGTTTTCCGACTTCTAGCAGATCGCGCGGCTAATTGGCTCGCGCGTGGCTCGCCGCGCGCCTCAGGCGTTGCTAGTCTGGCGCGTCATGCACCACGACCACGCCCCGGCCACCTTTGGCCGCGCCTTCGCCATCGGCGTGGCGCTCAACGGCGCCTATGTGATCGCCGAAGCCGTGATGGGGGTGCGGGCCAACTCCCTGGCCCTGTTGTCCGACGCCGGCCACAATCTCGGCGACGTCCTGGCGCTGGCCCTGGCCTGGATGGCCTCGCTGATGGGCCGGCGAGCGCCCAGCGCGCGCTATACCTATGGCCTGCGCGGCAGCTCGATTCTGGCCGCCCTGACCAATGCCGTGGTCTTGCTGGTAGTCACCGGCGGCATCGCCTGGGCGGCGATCCTGCGCCTGGCCCATCCCGAAACCTCGGCCGGGGCGGTGGTGATGGCGGTGGCCGCGGCGGGCGTGGCCGTAAACGGGGTCACAGCGTGGATGTTCGCGGCCGGCCGGCGCGGCGATGTCAATGTGCGGGCCGCGTTCACCCACATGGCCTCCGACGCCCTGGTGGCGGCGGGCGTGGTCGTGGCCGGCGCGGCGATAGTGGTTACCCACTGGCAGTGGCTGGACCCGGCGGTGAGCCTCATCATCGGCGCCATTATCGTCGCCGGGACCTGGTCGCTGTTGCGCGAGTCCCTGGATTTGGCGCTTCAGGCGGTCCCCTCAGGCGTCGACCGAGCCGCGGTGCACGACTATCTGGCCGAGCTGCCGGGCGTGGCCGAGGTCCACGACCTGCACATCTGGGGCATGAGCACCACGGAGACGGCGCTGACCGCACACTTGGTCCGTCCCGGCGCGCCGATCGACGACGCCATGATCCATGGCGTGTGCGTCGAGCTGAAGACGCGCTTCCGCATCGACCACGCCACCTTGCAGATCGAGGAAGGCGCCCTTGACCATCCCTGCCACCTGGCCGACGCCGCCGTGGTCTAGCTAGATGAGGCCGGCCAGGGGCGAGGACGGATCGGCGTACAGCCGCCGGGGCATGCGTCCGGCCAGATAGGCTTCGCGGCCAGCGATGACCGCATGCTTCATGGCCCTGGCCATCCGCACCGGATCCTTGGCCGCGGCGATGGCGGTGTTCATCAGCACGCCATCGCAGCCGAGCTCCATGGCCACGGTGGCGTCCGAAGCCGTCCCGACCCCGGCGTCGACCAGCACCGGCACCCGCGCTTGCTCGACGATCAAGCGCAAATTGACCTTGTTCTGGATCCCCAGGCCCGAGCCGATCGGGGCCCCAAGCGGCATGATCGCCGCGGCCCCGGCCTCTTCGAGCTTGCGCGCATAGACGATGTCGTCGGTGCAATAGACCATGACATCGAAGCCGTCGGCGACCAGAAGCTTCAGGGCCCGCAAGGTCTCTTCCATGTCGGGGTAGAGGGTCTTGGAGTCCGACAGGACTTCGAGCTTGACCAGGGTCCCGGCCCCGGCCTCACGCGCCAGGCGCAGGGTGCGCACCGCCTCCTCGCCTGTGAAACAGCCGGCGGTGTTGGGCATGTAGATGAAGCGGTCGGGTTTGAAATAGTCGACCAGCATCGGCTTGGACGGGTCGTCGAGGTTCACGCGGCGCAGGGCCACGGTGACGATCTCCGCTCCCGAGGCCTCCGCCGCCCTGGCGTTGAGGGCGTAGTCCTCCATGCGCCCGGTACCGACGATCAACCGCGAGGTCAGGATGCGTCCGGCCACGGACCAGGTGTCTTGAACCTGGGTTTCCTGGGGGCTCGCGTGCACGTTCACTTCAGCCGCCTCCAACGAAATGCACGATCTCGATGCGGTCGCCGTCGGTCAGGGCGGTGTCGGCCCATCGCGAGCGCGGCACAATCGCAAGGTTGCGCTCGATCGCCACCTTGCGCGCGTCCAAGCCCAGCAAAGCCACCAGGGCCGAGATGTTCCCTGCCGCCTGGACCTGACGTTGTTCTCCGTTGACCGTCAACCGCACGCGGCAAGCTTGTGACCCTGCGCGTGCGACTATACAAGACTTGGCAAGCGGGCCGGGAGCGGAATGTCGAAACCGATCTATGTGCTGAGCGGGCCCAATCTCAATCTGCTGGGCGCCCGCGAACCGGACATCTATGGCGAAGAAACCTTGGACGACGTGCGCGCCCTGGTCGAGGCCAGGGCCCGGTCGCGCGGGGCGGCGGTCGTATTCCGTCAGACAAACCATGAGGGCGAACTGATTGACTGGGTGCAGGAGGCGCGCGAGGCCGCGCGCGCCCTGATCATTAACCCAGCCGCCTATGGTCACACCTCGATCGCCTTGCTGGACGCCCTGAAGACCTTGGATATCCCTATCGTTGAATGCCATCTTTCCAACCCGGCCGCTCGGGAGGAGTTCCGGCGCGCCAGCTATGTGTCCCTGGCCGCCACGGGGATCGTCAGCGGCTTCGGCGCGGCCAGCTATGAATTGGCGGTGGACGCGGCCTGCGACCTGACCGCCGCGCCGCGCACCTAGTCTCCACCAACAAGGCCACTCGCCGCATGCCCAGCACCAAGGCCGAAGTCGCCACCCCCGCCACCGCGCTGGTGCGTGAACTGGCCGACATCCTCAACGAAACCGGGCTCACGGAGATCGAGGTCGAGCGCGATGGCCTGCGGGTCCGCGTGGCCCGGTCTCTGAATCCCGCCCCTGTCCAGGCGTTCGCCGCACCCGCTCCGGCGCCGACCCTCGCGGCCCCGCCCGCAACGCCGCTCGCCGAGCCGGAGGCGATCCGCGCCGGCGAGACGGTGACTTCACCCATGGTGGGCACCGTCTATCTTCAGGCCCAGCCCGGCTCGCCGCCGTTCGTCAAGCTGGGCGATGCAGTGGCCGCCGGCCAGACCCTGCTGCTGGTTGAGGCGATGAAGACTATGAACCCGATCACCGCCCCGCGGGCCGGGACGGTGCTGGAAGTGCTGGTGGCCGACGCCCAGCCGGTGGAGTTCGGCGAACCGCTGGTGGTTATCGGCTAAGTCCTGTGTTCCAGAAGATCCTGATCGCCAACCGCGGCGAAATCGCCTTGCGGGTCCACCGGGCCTGCAAGGAAATGGGAATATCCACCGTAGCGGTGCATTCCCAGGCCGATACCACGGCCATGCACGTGCGCCTGGCCGACGAGAGCGTCTGCATCGGCCCCCCACCGGCCGCCAAGAGCTATCTCAACATCCCCTCGATCATCGCCGCCTGCGAAATCACCGGCGCCGAAGCGATCCACCCCGGCTATGGCTTCCTCTCGGAAAACGCCCGCTTCGCGGAGATCGTCGCCGCCCATGGCCTGACCTTCATCGGCCCACGCCCCGAACACATCCGCGTCATGGGTGACAAGATCGCCGCCAAGAAGGCGGTCAGCGAAGCCGGAATTCCGGTCGTGCCAGGTTCTGACGGAGCCCTGGCCAGTGAATCCGAAGCCTTGAAGGCCGCCGACACCATTGGCTATCCGGTCCTGATCAAGGCTGCCGCCGGCGGCGGCGGCCGTGGCATGAAGGTGGCTCGCACGCGCGATGACGTGGCCGAGGCCTACGCCACCGCCCGGGCCGAAGCTCGCGCCGCGTTCGGCGACGACCAGGTCTATATGGAGCGCTACCTGTCGACGCCGAGGCACATTGAGGTGCAGGTGATCGCCGACGCCTTCGGGGCCGTGTGCCATCTGGGCGAGCGCGACTGTTCGCTGCAGCGACGGCACCAGAAACTGATGGAGGAAGCCCCCTCACCGGCCATTGACGCCGCGGCGCGCGCGAAGATCGGCGAGGTGGTCGTCGATGCGATCCGCGCCATCGGCTACCTCGGCGTCGGCACCATCGAGTTCCTGTATGAAAATGGCGAGTTCTTCTTCATCGAGATGAACACCCGCCTCCAGGTCGAGCATCCGGTCACCGAAGCCATCACCGATATCGACCTTGTGCGTGAACAGATCCGGGTCGCCGCCGGCCTG
>DASXMK010000516.1:0-3292 GCA_036495705.1 Caulobacteraceae bacterium
CGGCTGCTTCATGAGCGCCGCCAGGCGCGTGGGCGGGCGCATATAATCGCTGAAGATCAGAAAGGTGCCGGTGTAGGGGCGCAGGCCGCACAGGGCCATGCCGTTGGCGACCGCTCCCATGGCGTGTTCGCGCACGCCAAAGTGCATATTGCGACCGCCGGGGCTGGCCGGCTCCAACTCGCCGGCGCCATCGAACACGAGCGCCGTCTTGGTCGATGGCGACAGGTCGGCCGAACCGCCCACAAGCCAGGGAACGCGCTCGGCGATGGCGTTCAGCGCCTTGCCGGAGGCGTCGCGCGTGGCCATGCCTTTGACGTCCGCCGGGAAGGTCGGAACCCCGCCGTCCCAGCCCGCCGGCAACGTCCGGGTCTCGATGGCGTCAAGCTCGGCGGACAATTCCGGGTGGGCGATGGCGTAGTCGGCGCGGGCCTCGCGCCACTTCGCCGTCAGCGCGCCGCCGCGGGCGTGCATGGCCCCGCCCAGCCGCTCGCCCACGCCGTCCGGAACCAGGAACTGGGCGTCGGGCGGCCAACCATAGGCTTCCTTGGTGAGCTTAACCTCCTCCGCGCCCAGCGGATCGCTGTGGATCTTCGAGGTGCCCTGCTTATGTGGCGAACCATAGCCGATGATGCTCTTGACCTGGATAAAGCTCGGCTGGTCATGGGTGTTGTGGAACGCCTCGATGGCGCGGGCCACGGCTTCGCAATCGTTGGCGTCGTCAACCCTGTGGGTCGCCCAGCCATAGGCGCGGAAGCGCTCGGCCACGTCCTCGTCGAAGGCCAGCTGGGTGTGGCCCTCGATGGTCACGGTGTTGTCGTCCCAGATCCAGCACAGGTTGGAAAGGCGCAGATGTCCGGCGAGCGAGGCTGCCTCGCTGGCCACCCCCTCCATCATGTCGCCGTCGCTGCACAGGGCGTAGACGTCGTAGTCGAACAGGACGGCGTCCGGGCAGTTGTAGCGCGCCGCCAGCCAGCGTCCGGCGATGGCCATGCCGACACTGTTGCCCGCGCCCTGGCCGAGCGGCCCAGTGGTGGTCTCGATGCCGGTGACCAGGCCGTATTCGGGATGGCCGGCGCAGATGCCGCCCAGTTGGCGGAAATGCTCGATATCCTCCAGCCTCACAGCCGAACGGTCGGTCGGCTTGCCGTCTGGACCAAGGGCGCGCACCCCGGCCAGGTGCAGCAGGGCGTAGAGCAGCAGCGAGGCGTGGCCGGCGGAAAGCACGAAGCGGTCGCGGTTCGGCCAAGCGGGATCGGCCGGATCATAGCGCAGGAAGCGCTTCCACAGGGTGTAGCCCACCGGGGCCATGCCCATGGGCGCCCCGGCGTGGCCGCTGTCCGCCTTTTCCACGGCGTCGATGGCCAGAGTGCGGATGGTGTCGATGGCCAGCAGGTCGGGATCGGCCGCTAGCGCCTCGGCCACCCGCTCGCGAGGGGCTTCCGACACAGTCATGGCAAAGCGCTCCACGCCCCCGATGTCCCTAGCCGCCAACGGTTCGCGGGCGCGAGGGTTCCGGGCCGGATCGCCGCCGGGCATTTACCGTAAATCACCGCAAACAACGGTGGACCCGTAAATCACCGTAGATACGGTGGCGGCGCGTTTCGGCGTGCGGGCAGTCGGGGCTCATGCTCGCTCCGAGTGTACGGAAAACTTTGCAATTTGTCAATTGGCCGACGCCGTCCGCAGGGTTAAGCTTCGCCTCGCTCCTCTTCGGGAAAAGCTCATGAAACGCCTCCCGCTCGCCGCCCTCATCGTGTTCGTCCTCAGCGCCCAGGCCACCGCCAACACCCCGCCGGCCTATGTCGCCAAGGCCGTAGCCGATCCGGCCCGGGCGAGCGACGACCGCGCCACCGACTCCTTGCGCGATCCCGCCGACACCCTGGCCTTCGCCGGGGTCAAGCCGGGCATGACCGTGGCCGAATTCTTTCCCGGCGGCGGCTATTTCACCCGCATGCTGAGCGACATCGTCGGCCCGCGCGGCCAGGTCTATGGCCTGGAGAACGCCGGTTGGAAGGGCGCGGCCGAAGCCGACCGCAAGGCCAATGCCGGCCTCGCCAACGTGGCGCTGGACGTCGAGCCGTTCGGCCAGTTCAAGCTGCCGCGGACGGTCGACCTGGTGTGGATCACCCAGAACTATCACGACCTGCACATCGCCAAATATGGGCTCGTGGACATGGCGGCGTTCAACCGCCACGTGTTCGACTCCCTGAAGCCGGGCGGGCGCTATTTCATCCTCGACCACCAGGCCAACCCCGGCCTGACTGATGAGCAGATCGCGGTGATGCACCGGATCGACAAGGCGCGGGTGATCCGCGAGGTCACCGCCGCCGGCTTCAAACTGGTCAAGGAGGGTGATTTCCTGCATCGGCCGGGTGATGACCACACCAAGACGATCTTCGACCCGGCGATCCGCGGCCACACCGATCAATACGCCCTGCTGTTCGTGAAGCAGTGAGCCGGCGCTGGGTGGCCCTCGGCGGCGCTTTGGCGCATCCGAACCTCGATCCGGCGTGCTAAAGGTCGGGCGAGGGAAACTTTTGGGGAGAGATCACTATGATGCGTTGGTTCCTGGCCGCGGCGGCGATGTCCCTGGCCTGTTCGGCGTCGGCGGGGGTCACCGGCAAGACGCTGGTCATCCGCCAGACGGTGACCGACTACGCCAAATGGCGACCGATCTACGACGCCCACCGCGCTGTCCGCGCCAGCTCCGGTCTCAGCAACTGCCGCGTGCAGTCGTCCGACGGCGACGTGAACGATGTCGTGGTCATCTGCGACATGGCCGATGTGGCCAAGGGCAAGGCGTTCGCCTCGTCCAAGTCGCTGGCCGAGGCGATGGCCCGCGCTGGCGTGGTCGGCAAGCCATCGTTCTATTTCCTCACCGGACATTAGCCTCCGGCGCTCAAGGGTGAAAAAGTCCGGGGGCGCGCCTATGTGACGGGCGATGTCGATACGGCTCGGCGCTGCTGGCCGTCATCGGCGTCAATCCGGAGTGCAATGATGCTCGGCAGTTTTTTGGGGCTTGTGCTGGCTGCGCATGCGGCCGTGACGATTGTTTCGCCCAGCTGGTCGCCCAGCGTCTTTGGCCTGTGGGCGACAGCCGGTGATGAAGGCCTGGTGCGGATCGAGGCGTGCGGCGAGGATATCTGCGGCCGCGTCGCCGATGATTCGGGACCGGCGACCTTGACCAGCACTGGACCCTCACACGACCAGGCGGTCCCGGGGATGCTGATCATGAAGCTCAAGCCCACCGGTCCCGACCGATGGGGTGCGGGCTGGATCCGCAATCCCGATG
>DASXMK010000517.1:0-2183 GCA_036495705.1 Caulobacteraceae bacterium
CATGTCGCGCAATGAGCCGCACTCGCTCGTCTCGCCGTAGCCGGGCAGGAAGGGCGCGTAGACATGCCAGTGTTCGGCCAGCGTGTTGAGCAGTGGATCCTCGGCCGTCACTCCGCCGGCCCCGTGGAGATAGAGCAGCGGCTCGCCGGTCCCGCCCTCGAGGTAGCGCACCTCTGCGTGGTGGGTCTTTACAGTCTTGGCGTCCATCTCAGGCGTGCTCGGGAACGCGGGAGGGAGAATACTCCGCCGGCAGGGAGCCGGGCTCGACCCGTTTGGCCAGGGGGTGACACCAGAACCGCTCGTCGCCCTCGCATTCGGGCAGCAGGCCGCGCAAACGGGGCATCACGTTCTCGGCGAACAGGCGGGATGAATACAGGCACTTGTCGGCAGGCATGTCGCCGACGTGCATCAAGCAGAAAATGTGACCGACATTCAGGCCCTTGATCAGCTCCTCCATCCGCTGGCGGACGGTTTCCGGCGAGCCGGCGATCACATGGCCGCCCTCGGTGAGGTCCTTCCAGGTCAGCTCACCGAAGCCCTTGGGCGGGGCGTATTGCGATAGCGCGCCGGACTGGATGGTCTTGATGGTGCGGTAGCCCGGGGCGTCGGCGAATCCCGGATAGACGTGCAGGCAGCGGTTGTAGAAATAGTGCACGTGCTTAGCGTAGAGGCGTTCGGCTTCTTCGTCGGTGTCGGCGACGCAGATCGTCTGGGCAAATCCGGCGCGATAGGGCGAGGCGTCGGGGGTGTTGCGCTCGGCCACGCGATCCCAATAGCCCTGCATCAGGGCCTTGGCGCGGAGGTAGCCGGTGAAGCTGAGGTAGGAATAGGAATAGGTGTTGTCGATGCATAAGTCGTAGGTCTCGACCGATCCGCCGCCGGGAATATGCACCGGCGGATGGGGCTGCTGGATCGGCCGCGGCCAGATGTTCACATGACGCAGCTTATTGTAGCGGCCATTGAAGGCGAACGGCTCGCGGGTGGTCCAGGCCCGGATGATCAGATCATGCGCCTCGGCGTACTTTTCCCGGGTCAGGGCCGGGATCTGGCCGTAGCAATAGTTGGTGTCCATGGAGGTCCCGACCGGAAATCCGGCCACCAGACGACCACCGCTGATGCAATCGAGCATGGCGAACTCTTCGGCCACGCGCACGGGCGGGTTGTACAGGGCGATTGAGTTGCCCAGCACCACGATGGCGGCGTTCTTGGTTCGGCGGGCCAGACCCGCGGCGATCAGATTGGGCGAGGGCATCAGGCCGTAGCCGTTCTGATGGTGCTCGTTGACGCCGATGCCGTCGAAGCCGAGCGCGTCGGCGTTCTCCAGCAGATCCATGTAGGTGTTGTAGACTTCGTGGCTGCGCGCCGGGTCGAACAGGCGCTGGTCGATGTCGACCCAAACCGATCGGTTCTTCTCCCGGAAGTCGTCCGGTAGGTACGGCCATGGCATCAGATTGAACCAGGTGAACTTCACGGCGCTTGCTCCTAGCGGCCTTCCTTATCGCCGTTCACCCTAAGCCGAGCGCGCGCGGGCAGGCAATGGGGCGAGTGCAGACTAGCGCTTGCGCAGGAAGCCGCTGCGACGGGTTGCGGCCTCGCCCAGCGCCGGCTGCAGGGCTTCGCCGAAATCGCCGTCGTCGACGATCGGCGGGAAGGGATCGCCGGACTCAGCGGCGCTGACAAAGGCGGCGCTTTCGATATAGGCGGCCGGAATGTCGGGCAGGTCGCTGATGCCAGGCTCGCCGCGTTCATGGCGTGGGTGAATGAGATCCCCGCTGTCGGCGTAGCTAAGGATCATGCGCGCCCAATCCGCTGGAGCATAGGGAAACGCCCGTCCAGCGGGGTCGATGTCCGACCAGTCCGGCTCTTCCGGCGCTCCGGCGCCACGGGCGATCCAAGCCCGCGCCTCATCGCGGGCGCCGCCGGCATTGGCCACGCGCGCCATCAGGCCTGCAAGCCGCTGGGTGGTGGCGTCGCCGGCGAGGCTCTCGGCGCCACGCCTGGCCCCCTCGGCATCGCCTTCAATCAGGGCCTGCTCGACCCGCAAAATTCCAGCCTCTCGCGAACCCGGTCCAATGGCCGCGAGCTGGCCGAGGCGCGCGCCACGCTCCAGCGGCGTCTCGTCGGTGCGCAGATCGCGCCACGCCAACCAGATGGCAGGATGGGGCATCGCGCTCCAGGCGGCC
>DASXMK010000518.1:0-6428 GCA_036495705.1 Caulobacteraceae bacterium
GCCGGTCCGAAGGCCGAAGCGGCGTATCTGTGATGGGCTGACATAGATGTCGTCCGGACCCGGCAGATAATTGGCCTCCGGGCTGCGCAGAAAGCCGAAGCCGTCCTGAACCACTTCCAGGGTGCCGGTGGCGAAGACCTCAACGCCCTCGTCGGCCAGGGTCTTGAGGATGGCGAACATCATGTCCTGCTTGCGCATGGCGTTCGCGTTTTCGATGTCGAACTGTTCGGCGAAGGCCAGAAGGTCGGCGGGCGACTTCTCCTTCAGCTCCTGCAGCGACATGCGGGTGAGCCCAAGGGCGGCGATGGCCTTGCTGGCCGCCGTCGGCTCCGCCTCTGGCGTAGCCACCGGCTCGGGATTCTCGTCGGCCAATTCCTGGGCCGGCAAATCGATTATATCTGACATGTGTTTGTGTTTACTCGTTTTTCTATGAAATCCTTCACTCGGGATGAGTGAAGTTGGACACCGCTCGCCGAACGCGCCTGCGGCGTTGCGGGCCGTGGCGAATGAACTTACGGGGTCGGATCGCGCGCTCGCCTCGACAGGCAGGGGGCGTGGTCCTTGGGGAGGCGGGGGAAGCTCAACCCCTGTTACAGGGCGCTCTTCGGGTGGGGAACAAAACCTAAGGGAAACGCTGCGTCAAGTATTTTGGCTGAGCCTTCAACGCTTGATCCAAAGAAGTGATCCTAATCCTCCCCCGATTTCGGGGGAGGGGGACCCCGAAGGGGTGGAGGGGGCGGTTGCAGCGCCGTGCGGTCGCCGCCCCCCTCCCCGGCTTAGTTTATCCTCGGGCCGACCTTCGGTCGGACCCGGGGGCCGGTACTCCCCCCGCTACGCAGGGGGAGATCGGGTTGTTCTGATGATCGCCCTTGTCACCACCACCGATCAAGTCAAGCTCGGCGCCATGCGCGCCCTGCTGGCTGGCGAGGGCGTCGCGTGCGAGGTGTTCGACCAGGCCGCCGGGGCTCTGTGGCGGGCGGTGATTCCCCTGCGGCTGATGGTGGCCGACGACGATGCGGCCACGGCCCGCCGCGTCCTGCGCCAGGCCGGCTTTGTCGAAGCGGCGGACGGCGACTGGGACCTAGCCTAGAGCAAGATGGTTTGAGCCGGAATCGGCTCAAAGCTCAAATCTTGCTCGTCGAGTCAAAAGTGTAGAGCCTGATTCAGACCTCGCATCTCAGGCTCTGAAGGAAACGACGATGGACCTGTGGCAGGACTTCCTCAGCCATCAAGGCAAGGCGATCCACAAATGGAGCCACTATTTCCCGATCTATGAGCGCCATTTCGCGCCCTGGCGCGGCCGCAGCCTGACGTTCCTGGAGATCGGCGTCGCCAAGGGCGGCTCGCTGGCTCTGTGGCGGCGCTACTTCGGGCCCATGGCGCGGATCGTCGGGGCCGACATCGATCCCAAGTGCAAGGCCCACGAGGGCGAGGGCATGGAGGTGCGAATCGGCGATCAGGCTGATCCGAAGTTCCTTGAAGCCCTGGTGGACGAGTTCGGCGTTCCGGACGTGGTGCTCGACGATGGCGGCCACCACATGGACCAGATCGCGGCCAGCTTCGAATTCTTCTATCCGCGCATGGGCAAGAACGGCGTCTATCTGGTCGAGGACCTGCACACCGCCTATTGGCCGAAGTTCGGCGGCGGCCTCGAAGAGCCGCGCAGCTTCATCAACATCGCCAAGGGGTTGATCGACAAGCTCAATGCCGACCATGCCCCGGGCCAGGTCACGCCCGACGCCTTCACCCGCCAGACCTACGCCATCGCCTTCTACGACAGCGTGGTGGTGTTCGAAAAAGGCCAGATCCCCACCAAGGGCCCGATCGAGATCACCGCCGGGAAACAGACCTCTCCCAGAGGGAGAGCGAAGCGGACCTGAATGGAGTTCACGCCCCGGTGGTCTGGACCGACAGCTCCCACAGGCGATCGGCGGACGCCGGATCCAGGGCGTAGTCCATGACCCCGGCGAACGGCGCGTCCGCCGACCACGGCCCGGCCTCACCGCAGTTTTCCAGATAGAGGCCGCCGAGGCCTTCCAACTCCGGCCCCAGAACCGCCCAGACGCTGGTCGAAGCCCCCTGTTCCGGGGTCTTGAAGCCCGGGGCGAGGTTGCCGGCCTCGTCCATCCAGCCCATGCCGACCATCTCTTCGCGCGTCAGATGGCGCTGCAGCGGGGTCATGATCCCGCCCGGCATGACCGCATTGGCGGTAACCCCTCTGCCCTTGAAGCGGGCGTGGAAGCCGACCGCGAACAGGGCGTTGGCGGTCTTGGACTGGCCATAGGCCTGCCACTTCTCATACGGGCGCGATCGGTAGTTCGGGTCATCGAAATCGATGTCGCTGCGGCGATGGCCGATCGAGGTCAGCGCCGCCACCCGGGCTGGCCGGCCCTGATCCTCACCGCCGTTGATCAGCGACGGGGCCAGCAGCACCGCCAGCAGATAGTGGCCGAAATGATTGGTCCCGATCTGCATCTCCAGGTCGTCGGCGGTGTAGCTCTGCGGGCAGGCCATGACCCCGGCGTTGTTGACCAGGATGTGCAGGGGCGCGCGACCCCACTCGGCGGCGAAGGCGCGCACCGAGGCGAGGTTCGAGAGGTCGAGCGGGCCGATGCTCGCCTGGCCGGCCTTGGCGGTGCGGTTGATGTCGGCGGCGGCCGCCGCGCCGGCTTCGCGGTTGCGCACCGCCAGGGTCACGGCCGCCCCCGCTTCGGCCAACGCGCGGGCGGTCTCGATGCCGATGCCGGTCGCCCCGCCGGTGACGATCGCCCTCTTGCCGGTCAGGTCGTGGCCGGCCGCGACCTCGCGGGCCGTGGAGAAGGCCCCGAACGGCGAAGCGACGCGGTCGTTCATGGGCAAGGTCTCCGGGAAGCCGTCCTGTACCACGGCCACGCGCCCCGCCAAGCTTGACCCGTCGGCGTCGGGGAGGCATGGGAGCGCCCCAGGGAGCGAAACCCCTCGGGAGAGACGTCGTCATGCGGATTATTGGCCTGGGAATCGCCCTGATTCTGGCTATTGCTGCGCCCAATCTGGCTTTCGCCGCCGAGAAGGCTGCCGTCAGCAAGGAACAGCGCACCAAGGGCATGGCCGACGCGCCGGCCCTGGTTCAGGCCGCCGGCTCCGACTGTCAGGTGGCCGACGCCCGTTTTGTCGGCGAGGCGACCGACCCCAAGACCAAGGCCAAGACCACCCTCTATGAGGTCGCCTGCACCGGCAGCGAGGGCCTGCTGGTCCAGAAAGTCAGCACCGAGAGCGCTCCGGCGGTGTTCACCTGTGAAGAGGCGGCCAGCGCGGCGGCCAGCGGCAACAAGGGCGCCACCCAATGCATGTTGCCGGGCAACGCCGACCCCAAGGCCGGCCTCCAGCCGTTCATCGCCAAATCCGGCGCCGCCTGCACCCCCGACAAGGTCCGGGCCCTGGGCCACTCGACCACCAACGCCTTCTTCGAGCTGGCCTGCAAGGAAGGCGCCCCGGGCTACATCCTGCAGATCTCCGCCCCGCCGCGGCTCGACAAGCCGGTGACGGCCGAGCCGTGCCTGATGTTCGAGCCGACCAACAACGTCCATTGCGAGCTGACCGACCGCGCCACCCAGATGTCGATTGTCGACAAGCTGATGGCCCAGACCGGTAAGCCATGCGTCATGAAGGACCGCGGCTTCATCGGCGTCGCCGCCAACGGGACCACCTACTATGAAGCCGCCTGCCAGGACGGCAAAGGCTATGTCGTGCAGCAGGCGCCGGGCGGCGGCACGCCCAAGCTGATCGATTGCGTCAACGCCGACGCCATCGCCGGCGGCTGCAAGCTCACCGACACCCGCAAGGCCAAGACCGAGCAGAACGGGCTCTACACCCAGCTGGCCAAGAAGGCCGGTTATGACTGCGCCGTTTCCGGCTACTATCCGTTCGCCGAGACCATGCCCGGCAAGGAGATCGTCGAGCTGACCTGCTCCAACCGCCCGGATGGGGCCATCGCCATATTCCCGGTCAGCGGCGGGGTCGGCGAGGTCTACGACTGCGCCCACTCCGAGCTGTTGAGTTTCCGCTGCAGCATGAGCAAGGTGGACGCCGCCTATCCGAAGCTCACCGCCGACCTCAAGGGCCTGGGCAAGGCCACCTGCGTGGTTTCCGAGGCCCGGGTCGTCGGGGTGACGCCCGACAAGCGCGGCTACATCGACGTCGGCTGCGCCGATGGCTTGCCGGGTTATATGATCGAGTACGGCATGTCGCCGCTGAAGGCTCGCAGCACTCTGGTATGCGCCGAGGCCCAGGGCATCTCCGGCGGCTGCACCCTGCCCCACAACAAGAAGGGCTAGGCCATCCTCCCTCCCCCAGACGGGGAGGGTCGAGACGCGGAACGCGTCCGGGGTGGGGTACGGGCGTCAGCCGAAGAGCCAGGAGGGCACACCCCATCCGGCCCTTCAGGGAAGGTCTCCCCCTTCAAGGGGGAGGAGATCAGGGCGCATCGGGAACCGTCTCCACGCTGAACCGCTTCGCAGCGGTCAGTAACTGCGGAGTACCGGTTATGCGTTCAAAGATTCTGATCCTTGGAACGGCTTTGTCGTTTGTCCTGGCGACTGGGGCGTTTGCAGCCGGCCACGGCGCTGGCGGCATGGGCGGCGGCGGAATGGGGGCCATGCCCTCGACCGCCGGCGGCAACGCCGGAGTGTTCCCGGGCGGCGGCCACACCGCCGGTGTGTTCCCAGGCGCCGGCGCCACCAACGGCGTCTTCCCGGGCGGCAAGAATGGCACTCGGCCCACGCACACCAATCACAGTCACACCAACGGCGTGTTCCCGGGCAAGGGCCACACCATGGGCGTGTTCCCCGGCGGCGGCGCCACCAACGGGGTCTTTCCCGGCTAGGGTGAGCCCCTCAATCTGACCCCCGGCCGCGCACTCTAAGCGGAAGGTGTCGGCCGGCCCGGTTTTGGGGCAGGATCGCGCCCATGACGATCCCTGCCGTCGAGGCCGCGTCTGACCCGTCAGACATCGTGATGATGGACGCGGTCAGTCTTGGCCGCGCCATCGCCGCGCGGCGCCTGTCCTGCGTCGAAGTGATGGGCGCCCATCTCGATCATATCGAGGCGCTCAACCCGGCCGTGAACGCCATCGTCGCTTTCCAGGACCGTGACGGCCTGATGGCCCAGGCGCGCGAGCGTGATGATGAGGTGCGGCGCGGAGAGATCGTCGGGCCCCTGCACGGCTTTCCTTTTGCGGTGAAGGATCTAGCCTCGGTCCGGGGGATCCGTTCGACCTCGGGCTCGCCGATCCTCAAGGACTTCGTGCCGACCGAAGACGCCTTGTTCGTAGAGCGCCTGCGCGCCGCCGGGGCGATCTTCATCGGCAAGACCAACACCCCGGAGTTCGGCAAGGGCTCGCACACCTACAACCCGGTCTACGGCGTCACCCGCAACGCCTATGACCAGACCCGGTCGGCCGGCGGCAGCAGCGGCGGGGCCGCGGTCGCCCTGGCTCTGCGCATGGTCCCGCTGGCCGATGGCAGCGACTATGGCGGCAGCCTGCGCAATCCGGCCGGGTGGAACAATGTGTTCGGCTTTCGCACCAGCTTTGGCGTCGTCCCGGCGGCCGGGCCGGAGGTGTGGCTGCCGTCCATGGGCGTCATCGGGCCGATGGCGCGGACCATCCCGGACCTGGCCCTGCTGCTGTCGGTCCAGGCCGGCTACGATCCGCGCGCGCCGCTTTCGGTCGAAGGCGACGGGGCCCGGTTCCTCGAACCCCTGGAGGCGGATTTTCGCGGCAAGCGCATCGCCTGGCTGGGCGATTTTGGTGGTTTCGCGCCCTGCGAGCCCGGGGTGCTCGAGCTGTGCCGGGTGGCCCTGAAACCATTCGAAGCTTTGGGCTGCGTCGTCGAAGCGGCGCTGCCGTCCTATCCCCTGGAGCCCGTCTGGCAGGCGCAGCTCACCCTGCGCGCCTGGCAGGCCGGGGCCAGCCTCCTCGAGCACTACAACAACCCTGCCAGCCGCGCCTTGCTGAAGCCGGAGGTGATCTTCGAGATCGAGAGCGGGATGCGCCTTTCGGCCTACGAGGTCACCGCCGCCTCGAGCGTGCGCTCGCAATGGTCGGCGGCGGTGGGCCGGCTGTTCGAACGCTATGACTATCTGGCGGCGCCGACCGCCCAGGTGTTCCCGTTCGCGGTCGAGGAGCACTGGCCGCATCAGATCGCCGGCGCGGAGATGCGCACCTATCACGAGTGGATGAAGATCGCCTTCCTCGTCACCATGAGCGGGTGCCCGTCCCTGGCGGTCCCGGCCGGGTTCAGCGGTGATGGCCTGCCCATGGGGCTGCAGATCATCGCCCCGCCGCGCCAGGACATGGCCTGCCTCAAGCTCGGCTTCGCCTACGACGCCGAGACGCGCTGGACGCAGCGGCGCCTGCCGCGGCTGCTCGCGGCATAGCATCCCGACCCCCA
>DASXMK010000519.1:0-2184 GCA_036495705.1 Caulobacteraceae bacterium
CTTGGGCCTGGCGCTTGTCGGGCGCGCTTTTTCCGGTGGCCAGCGCCAGCTCCAACTTGGCCATCCCCTTGTCGTTGAAGTACAGGCGCGTGGGCACGATGGTGCGGCCCTCGCGGCGCACAGCCCCGATCAGGCGGTCGATCTGACGCCGGTGGAGCAGCACCCACCTTGGCCGCCGCGGCTCATGGTTGAAACGGTTCGACGGGCCGTATTCGGGGATATAGGCGTTGACCCAGGTGATCTCGCGGCCGTCGGCGGCGGCGTAGGATTCGGCGATATTGGCCTTGCCCTGGCGCAAGGACTTAACCTCCGAGCCGGTCAAGGCGAGGCCAGCCTCGAACTTCTCCTCCAGATGATAGTCGAAACGCGCTCGCCGGTTCTCGGCGATGAGCTTGCCCCCACCTTTGTCGCTCATGCTCCATCCGCCTCGGCCAGGGCGGCGAGAATCTCCGGCTTGATCTCGTCCGCACACCGCGCAATTGGCAGCCGACTTTCATCTGTACACAGACCAAGGTGAGCCAAGGCGAACTTGGTTGGCGCCGGCGAGGCGTCGGCGAAAAGGGCCTTGTGAAGCCGGATCAACCGGTCCTGCAGGCTCAAGGCAGCTTTCCAATCGCCGGCCAGGCAGGCGTCGTAGAATTGGGCGCAGGGACCCGGGGCGATGTTGGCGGTGACCGAGATGCAGCCATGCCCGCCGTGGGCCATATAGCCCAACGCGCTGGCGTCATCGCCCGACAGCATGATCCAGTCGGGACCGATCAGCCGGCGTTGCTGGCTGGCCCGCGCCATGTCGGCGGTGGCGTCCTTGATGCCGATGATATTGGGCAGGGCGGAAAGGCGGGCCAGGGTCTCGTTGGTGATGTCGACGTTGGTGCGGGAGGGCACGTTGTAGATGATCAGCGGGAAATCCACCGCCGCGACGATGGCGGCATAGTGCTGGTAGAGGCCTTCCTGGCTCGGGCGATTGTAATACGGGGTGACGACCAGGGCGGCGTCGGCCCCGGCGGCCTTGGCGTGCCCGACCAACTCGATAGCCTCGGCTGTGGAATTGGAGCCGGCGCCGGCGATCACCGGCGCCCGACCGGCGGCGATTTCCGCGCTCAGGGTGATCACCCGGCGGTGTTCAATGTGGCTGAGGGTCGAGGCCTCGCCCGTGGTGCCCACGGGCACAAGGCCGTGAACGCCGGCGTCGATCTGGCGCTCCGCCAGGGCCACGAACGCGCCCTCGTCCACCGCGCCGTTGCGAATCGGGGTCACCAGGGCGGTGAAGACGCCGGTGAACGGAATTTGCGCCATGAAGTTGTGAAAATTCGTGCTTACGCCGCTCTGATGGCGACTGTGAGAGGATGAGCGTGAACATTATGCGCCGGTCGGGCGCGAATCAAACCAGACATCCGCCAGTTTCGCATTCCTGCTGGAGAAGCCTGCTGGCGTCCAATAAGCGCCGAGTGCTCGTAGGCCTTTTGGCCGCGGCGGGCGGAGCGGCCGGGGCGTCGGCACAGCCGTCGGCGCCCGCGCCCATCGTTGTGTCACCCGCTCCGGCGACGAACCCGAACGCCGCCAGCCCAACGGTTGTGCTCCCCCCGAGCCCTCCCCCTCGCGCTGTTCTCCCCATCCCGAATGCCGCCCCGTACGTTGGGCAACCCTCGAGCTCCCAGCCCTTCGCCCGACCCTATGTCGCCGCGCCGGCGGCGCCCAATCCCAACGCCGACGCGCAATATGTCCAGACCGCACTGGCCGCCGCCCGGTCCGGCGACGGCGCCCGCATCCGCGCGGCCATGGCCCAGATCTACGATCCCACGGCCCGCAAGATCGCCTTGTGGGCCCTGATCGACGGCGCGCCGATGATGGCCACTTTCGCCGAAGCCGACGCCGCGCGCCGCGACCTGGCCGGCTGGCCCAGGGAAGTTCGACGCGAGGAAGCCGCCGAAACCCTGATGCCGATGTCGAGCCTGCCGCCACAGGCGGTGATCGCCTGGTTCGGCGGCCAGACTCCGCGCACTGGCCAGGGCGCACTGGCCCTGGCTAGGGCGCTCAACGCCACCGGCCAGCCAACCGTCGCCGCCGCGGTTATCCGCCAGGCCTGGCGGACCATGGCTTTCGATCAGGCCACCCAGGACGCCATCATCGCGGTCTTCGGGGCCACGCTCACCATCGACGACTATGAGGCGCGCGAGGATATGC
>DASXMK010000520.1:0-2240 GCA_036495705.1 Caulobacteraceae bacterium
GCATCTGTTCCGTGCGAACGCATCAGGCTCTAGTGTGGCGGTCGGGGGCTGTAAAATGAGTGACGTGGGTTGGGAGGCGGGCGCACCGGACCCGGGGCGCAACGCGCGGGGGTTCACCAGCGCGGACTTGGTGTTGTTGCACGAGGCGCACCAGAGCGCCGGATTTCGTTGGGGGCGAAGTCAGTTCTCCGCCAATGCCTTTTCGCAATTCCTGGCCATCTGGATGGAGGGCGCGGACGCCCACGCCCAGCCCAGCCTGACAGTGATCCGGTTCATCGAAACCGGCGCCTATGCGCTGATGGTCGGTGGCCGGATCGTCGCCAATGGCAAAACCCTGGCTGAAATCCTGCCGGCCATCGCCACGGCCCAGCGCGCGGACGTCCAGGCGGCGTGAAGCCGGCCGGCGGACTTTCCCACCGACCGGCTCCGGCCCGTCTCAGAGCAATCCGACGGCCCTGAGCTGCATCAGCGCCATCGCCCCCGCGAGACCGCCCGAGAGGACGCCGGCGGGAACCGTCGCCTGACCATCCTTGGCCGTGGCGAAGGCGCCCGGATGCGGCGCCGCTCGGTTCCACGCGTCGCGGTCGGCGGCCGCGCCCAGCCCTGGCACCCGTTGCAGGTCCGGCAGACCGGCCCCGACCCGGGTGGGATCGAACACCGGGGGCATGGCCGAACCCCGCACCAGATCGAACAGCGCCTTGACGCGCTGCTCGCCGCGCTGGGCGTAAGCCCCGCGGAACAGCGGGTGATGAGCCAGGATCACCGCGGCGAAGCCGACCACGTGGGCGGCCGCGATCGCCGTGCCGTCGCGGGCCGCCAGGCCGCCGCCCGGAGCGCTGGAGACAACCGCGACACCCGGTCCGCAGACATCGATCTCCGGTCCGGCGCCGCTGAAGTTGGTGGCGAACAGGCCGGTCGGACCGATCAGCTCCGGGATGGCGGTCAGAGCGTGCCGGGTCTCCTGCGGGAACTCGGCCAGACGGCCAATCGCGGCCACGCTGAGGACGCCCGGCAGCCGGGCGGGATATCGCACCGGACCGCCTTCGTCGCCGGCGGCGGCGACGCAGGCCACCCCCTTGAGACGGGCTTCCAGGATCTTCTGCGCCACGAGCTCGGAATACTGGTCGGTGACCAGGCCCAGATGGACGATGTCGATCTGACGCTCGATGCACTGATCGAGGGCTTCGATCAGGTCGCTGAAATGGCCGCCGGGCGAGAGCTTGAACACATGGATTTCAGCCCCCGGGGCGATGCCGCGCACCCCGGAGCCATCCGTTCCGGCGATGATCCCGGCGCAGTGCGTGCCTTGGCCGATTTCGTCACGGGTCCATTCGCGGCCGCCGTTTCCCGTCAGGTCGACGCCGTGGGTGACGTGCCGCAGCGACGCGTGGCTGGTGTCGCAACCCGAATCGATGAGGCCGATCTTCACCCCCGAACCGGTCAACTCGGCGGCCCGCCCGTCCAGGCCCATCAGTTGGCTGCCCCAGCCGACGCGCTTTTCCGCGCCCTTCGGCCGCAGAGGCTCGAGCTTGACGAGGTTGGGCTCGGCCGCATGTAGCTTCGGGCGGGCGATGAGGCGCTCCCAATGGTCGGCGGTCGGCTGGACATAGACGGCGGGGACGTCCTCAAGCTCCGCCTCGGCGTCGAAAATCGTGACGTTGGCGGTTCCCGATTGATCGGTGATCCCCTGAAAGCCGAACAGCCCGCGCCCGAAGATGGTGACGCCGGCGCTGGCCAAGGGTTTGTCGCCCTCGCCAACCACCTGCAGGCGGACTTCGCGGCGCGCCCGCGGTGTCGGCGTGGCCCGTCCCGCCGCCAGAGGGGCGGGCAGGATCGGCTCGCCGGCAGCCAGAACGCCATCCGGCTCGATCACCACGTGCGGCGGCGCACTCTGGCGCAGGTTTTGGGCGCGGGTCTCGTCCATGCGCGCGACGAAAATCTCCTGAGCGCCGGGATGCGCGCCGGCTCCCAGGCCCTTGAGCCCTTTGGGGCGGATGCGGCGCAGAATCTCGACATCGTCCATCCCTTTGAGGGTGTCGTGGATGATATCGGCCGACATCGGCGCGAAGCCGGGAAGCGGCCGTACGGCGATCAGATACCGCCGTTTGCGGCGCTCGCCGACACCCGCGGCGGCGCGCTTGGCTTCGGCCGAGCCGTTGGTGGTTTCGGCGCGGCTTGGCGACTCGCTTGGCGCCGCCCGCTTCGGCGGATTGGGGGTGGTCGCGTTGGACGCGCGGCCA
>DASXMK010000521.1:0-1509 GCA_036495705.1 Caulobacteraceae bacterium
TTCGCCATAGGATCTGGCCGACCACAGATTGGTCGCCATCATCAGCAGCACCAGGACCAGGGCGATCGCCCACACCGGCGCGGCGACCCAGGCGTGCAGCACGTTGGCCCCGGCCAGGGCCTCGATGGCCACCACCACCACCCAGAAATACCAATACAGCCAGCCGGCGGTGAACCCGGCCCAGTTGCCCAGTCCCAGCCGGGCGTATTCGGAAAACGCCCCGACCTCGGGATAGGCGGCGGCCATCTCGCCCAGCATGCGCATGACCAGCAGGACCACGATCCCGGCCAGGAGGTAGCTGACCACCACCGCCGGTCCGATGGTGGCGATGCCGGCGCTGCTGCCGACGAACAGGCCGGCGCCGATGATCCCGCCGATGGAGATCATGGCGACGTGGCGCTGGCGCAGGTCCTTGGCGAGGCGGCGGGTGGGTTCGGCCGGCGCGGCGGCCACAGCGGATTGCGTCACGGACCCTCCCGATCTTTGGCCGCTTCTATCGAAACCCCGGTCGCGGCGCCATCGGCCTGCGCTGAGCGAAAGGGACGGCGGAGTCGCCGCCCTATGTGCTGGACCACGTCGGCTATGCGGTCGTTCCGTGGAATTGGGGCCGGGGCTACGCCACCCGCGCCTTGGCCTTGATCCTGCCGCTCGCCCGCGCTCAAGGTTTGCCCTATATCGATCTCACCACGGACAAGGACAACATTCCATCTGGGAGCGTGATCCTGGCCAACGGGGGACGCGTCATCGAGCGCTTCATGAAGCCGGCGGCCCACGGCGGCGCGGAAAGCGTGCGGTATCGCATCGACCTCGGCGCCGAGGCGTTTGGGACGGAGGAGTGATGAGCGACATGGACGCGACCGCCTCTCAGCGCGAGGTGGAGTTGAAGCTGGCCATAGCTTCGGACTCCGCCCGCCGCGCCGCTGATCGCGAGGTCGCGCGGGCCCCGGCCCGGTCGGTCGAGACCATCTACTACGACACCCCCCGGCGGCGCCTGCATTCGGCCGGCTACAGCTTGCGGTTGCGACGCGACGGCGAAAAATGGTCGCAGAGCATCAAGAGCGCCGGGGCCGACCTGGACCGTTTCGAGCAGGACCGCAGCCTGCGCGGCGGCCTGCCGGATTTTTCGCTGCTTGAGGGCACCCCGATCGCCGCCCTGGTGGGATCGCCCGATCGCTTGGCCCCGGTGTTCCTGACCCGGGTCCAGCGGCGCACCCGCCGGCGCACGGCGGAAGGCGGGCGTCTCGAGGTCAGCCTGGACGAGGGCGAGGTCATCGCCCGCGACCGCTCGTGGCCGATCCTGGAACTGGAGCTGGAGCTCAAGGGCGGCGGGCGCGAGGCCCTGTTCGACCACGGCCGGCGGCTGGCCGAAGGCGAGGCTTTCGTCCCGGCCTTTATGAGCAAGGCCGAGCGCGGCTTCGCTCTGGTCGACGGCGTGCTCGGCGAGCCGGTCAAGTTCGGGGCCCATCCGCTCGATGGCGACATGCCGGCCTCGGCCGCGTTCCGCGCCCT
>DASXMK010000522.1:0-2314 GCA_036495705.1 Caulobacteraceae bacterium
GTCCGATGTCGGTGCGCGCCTCGAAGCAGGCGGTGATGCAAGGCCTGGACGAGCCCAGTCTCGAGGCTGCCATCCGTGGCCAGGGACGCTATCCGGCGGTGGCGGCTCTGTTCCGGTCGGAGGACTTCATCGAAGGGCCCAGAGCCTTCGCCGAGAAACGGCCGCCGAACTGGGCTGGACACTGAAAGGCGAAATCACAAGTCCCCAAGCCGGCCGAAGCGCTCTAAAGGGCGCTTCATGAGCGAACTGGTCGCCCGGCCCAGCACCCGCCGTTCGGCCGGCGTCGTGGGCGTCGCCGTGATCGCTTCGCGCCTGTTCGGCCTGGTGCGCGAGCAGGTGTTCGCGGCCATGTTCGGGGCCGGAAAGCTGCTCGACGTCTATCTGGCGTCGTTCCAGATCCCCAATCTGCTGCGCGACCTGTTCGCCGAGGGCGCGCTGTCGATCGCCTTCACCACCATGTTCACCACCGCCTGGGACGTCGAAGGCGAGAAGCCGGCCTGGGAGCTGGCCAGCCTCATCCTCAGCGCGATGATCTTTCTCATGGGGCTGCTGTGCCTGGTGGCCATCGCCGCCGCCCCGGCTTTGGTCGAGGTGACCAATTTTGGCTATCACAACGTGCCGGGGAAGTTTGAACTGACCGTCCGGCTCACGCGCCTGCTGTTCCCTTTCATTCTGTTCGTCTCGCTGGCCGCGGCGGTGATGGGCATGCTCAACGCCCGCTATGTGTTCGGCGTGCCGGCGTCGGCCTCGACGGTGTTCAACATCGTCTCGATCATCGGCGGGGTAAGCTTGGCCCTGGCCTTCGATCCGGCCGCCCGCGCTTCTTGGCCGCATCCCCATTTCACCGAACGGGCGCTGTATGGCGTGAGTCTGGGCGTGCTTCTGGGCGGCGTGGCGCAGCTGGCGGTGCAACTGCCGTCGCTGCATCGGCTGGGCTTTCGCTTTCACTGGCGACTGAACCTGCGCGATCCGCGTCTCGCGCAGCTTTGGCGTTTGATGTGGCCCAGCGTCATCGCCGGGGCGGCGGTCCAGGTGAACGTGCTGGTCAACGGCAATTTCGCCTCCGAGATCAACGGCGGTCGTTCATGGCTGTTCTGCGCTTTTCGTCTGGCGCAGCTGCCGATCGGACTGTTCGGCGTCTCCTTGGCCACGGCGACCTTGCCAGCGGTGACCCGCGCCTTCGCCCGGCGCGACATGGCCGCGTTCGGTCACACCGCCCGCGACTCCCTCAGGCTGGCCTGGTTCCTGGCCCTGCCGGCGTCAGCCGGCCTGGCGGTCCTGGCCGGGCCGATCATCGCCCTCATCTATCAACATGGGCGCTTCAGCGCCCACGACACGATCCAGACCGCCCATGCCTTGCAGGCCTACGCCGTGGGCCTGGCCGGCTATGCCGCCATCCGCGTGGCCACGCCGTGCTTCTACGCCTTGGGCCTGCCCAAGACGCCACTGCGCATCAGCCTGATCGGCATCGCCATCAATCTCGTCCTCAACACCCTGAACGTCACGGTGTTTGGCTTCGGCCATGTCGGCCTGGCTCTCACCACCTCGGCGGTGGCCCTGATCAACTTCGCCCAGCTGATGAGCGCGCTTTCCCGCCAGGTCGACGTGGGCGGGGTGCGCCAGTGGGGTTGGTTCCTGGTCCGCTGCGCGGCGGCGGCTGGTCTGTGCGGTTTCGTCGCCTTTGAGGTCAATCACCTCGTCGAGCTGGCGACCGCCAGCTACCTGCTGCGCGCGCTGGGTTTGGCCGCGGCCATCGCGGCCAGCGTGCCGGTCTATTTCGCCTTCGCCCGGGTGCTGCGTCTGGAAGAAAGCGCCGACGCCTGGCGCATGCTTCGCCGGCGTATCCCGGGACTGGCCTAGCCCCCGCCCTTTGTCTTACAGCTTCGCGCGCATTCGCCCGCGAGGAACGCCATGGCCGCCGAACGCTATGACTATATCATCATCGGCGCCGGTTCGGCCGGCTGCGTGCTGGCCAACCGGCTGTCGGCCGACGCGGCGACCAAGGTTTTGCTCCTCGAAGCCGGCGGCAAGGACAACTCCATCCTGGTCAAGATGCCGGCGGGCGTGGGCGCGATCCTGCCGGAAAAAGGTGACTTCAATTGGGGATTCTGGACCGAGCCGGAGCCGCACCTGGACGGACGCCGGCTGTGGTGGCCCAGGGGCCGGGGCTGGGGCGGATCCTCCTCGATCAACGGCATGATCTATATCCGCGGCCACGCGCGCGACTATGATCTGTGGCGGCAGATGGGCCTGACGGGCTGGGGCTACGCCGATGTGCTGCCCTATTTCAAGCGCGCCGAAAGCTTCGAGGGCG
>DASXMK010000523.1:0-4228 GCA_036495705.1 Caulobacteraceae bacterium
CCAAGCATCAGTGGGACGACACCTGCGCCGTCCACCCGACCGCCGCGGAGGAGCTGGTGACCCTGCGTGAGCCCTATATTCCGATGGAACTCTAAGCGCGGAAGAGGCGTATTTTTGCCTTTTGCCGGGCGTTGGTCTAAGCCCCCGCGTCCCAACTCAAGGCCTGTGAGAGATGAGTGAGCGTTGGACGCCGTCGTCCTGGAGAGGGCGGCCGGCGAGGCACATTCCGGAAGACTATCCGGACGCGGCCGCGCTCGCTCGCGTTGAGGGCGAGTTGGCGCGCATGCCGCCCCTGGTGTTCGCTGGCGAAGCCCGCCGGCTGAAGAGCCTTCTGGGGGAAGTCGCGGCCGGCCGCGCCTTCCTGCTGCAGGGCGGGGACTGCGCCGAAAGCTTCAAGGAATTCTCGGCCGACAACATCCGCGACACCTTCCGGCTGATCCTGCAAATGGCGGTGGTCCTGACCTTCGCCGGCGGCAAGCCGGTGGTGAAGGTCGGGCGCATGGCCGGGCAGTTCGCCAAGCCGAGGTCCGAGACGACCGAGACCGTCGGGAGCGTCACCCTGCCTTCCTACCGGGGCGACATCATCAACGGTATGGAGTTCGATCCGGCCGAGCGCAGGCCCGATCCTGAGCGACTGCTCAAGGCCTACGCCCAGTCCGCCTCGTCCCTCAATCTTCTGCGGGCCTTCGCCGGCGGCGGCTACGCCGACCTGCACAACATCCATCGCTGGACCCTTGGCTTCGTCGAGGGGAGCCCGCAAGGCGCGCGCTATCGTGAACTGACCGACAAGATCAGTGAGGCCCTGACCTTCATGGCGGCCATCGGGGTCACGCCCGAGAGCCATCCGGATTTGCATCGCGTGGAGTTTTTCACCTGCCACGAGGCGCTGTTGCTGGGATTCGAACAAGCCCTGACCCGGGTCGATTCGACCTCGGGCGATTGGTACGACGTTTCGGCGCATCTGTTGTGGATCGGAGAACGCACACGCCAGCTCGACGGGGCGCACGTGGAGTTCGTGCGTGGAATCAAAAATCCCGTCGGCCTCAAGGTCGGCCCGACCCTGGAGGCGGACGAACTGCTGGCCCTGATCGAGGCGCTCAACCCCGATGGCGAGGCGGGGCGTCTGACCCTCTATGGCCGGTTCGGCTCGGACCGGATCGCCCAGCGTCTGCCGGCGCTGATGCGCGCCACGGTGCGCGAGGGCCGACCGGTGGTGTGGGCCATCGATCCTATGCACGGCAACACCTTGAAGGCGGCAGGGGGTTACAAGACCCGACCCTTCGACCGCATTCTTTCGGAGGTGCGCAGCTTCGTGGAGATCGCCCAGGCGGAGGGCGTGCATCCCGGCGGCGTGCATCTGGAAATGACCGGCCAGGACGTTACCGAATGCTTGGGGGGCGCGCGGGCCCTCACCGAAGGCGAACTCGGGGACCGTTATCACACCCACTGCGATCCGCGTCTGAACGGCGAGCAGGCCCTGGAGCTGGCTTTTCTGGTGGCGGAGAAGCTGAAGGCGCGCCGAACCGCGGGACTCACCCAGGCTGCGGAATAGCCGCGCGCGTCATCCAGGCGTCGAGATCGGCCAGCGCGCGAAGGCCCACGGCTCGTTTGCGGGCGCGACCCTTTTCGCCGCGGGCGAAACGCCCCTGACTCGGTGTCCGCGCGGCCTCCTCTGCCGGGGGCAGCAAGCCATAGTTGATATTCATCGGCTGGAATGAACCGGCTCCGGCGTCCAGATGGCCGCCGGTGATGTGGCCGACAAGCGCTCCCAGGGCCGTGGTGCCGGGCGGCAGGCTCAGTTCGAGGCCGGCCCGCTGGGCGGCGGCCAGCCGGCCAGCGATGAGTCCGGTCGCCGCGCTTTCGACGTAGCCCTCGACGCCGGTGATCTGGCCGGCGAAGCGCAATCGCGGATCGGCCTTGAGGCGCAGCTTTGCGTCCAGGAACCTCGGGCTGTCGAGGAAGGTGTTGCGATGCAGCCCGCCCAGCCGCGCGAACACCGCCTGTCCGAGCCCTGGGATGGTCCGGAAGATTTCGCTCTGCGCCCCGTGCTTCAGCTTGGTCTGAAAGCCGACCATGTTCCACAACGTCCCAAGCGCATTGTCCTGGCGCAATTGGACCACGGCATGCGGGCGCTCGCCTTGGCGATGGGGATCGGCCAAACCCACCGGTTTCAGCGGCCCGTGACGCAAGGTCTCTCGCCCGCGCTCGGCCATCACCTCGATAGGCAGGCATCCGTCGAAGTACGGGACGTGCTCCCAGTCCTTGAATTCGGCCTTGGGCCCGGCCAGCAGCGCGTCGATGAAAGCTTCATACTGGTCGCGGCTGAGGGGACAATTGATGTAGGCGGCGGGATCGCCGCCCGGACCCGCCTTGTCATAGCGCGATTGGCGCCAGGCGAGGGACATGTCGATGCTCTCGAGATGCACGATCGGGGCCATGGCGTCGAAGAACGACAGGGCCTCGGCTCCGGTGAGGCCGCTGATCACCCGCGACAGGCTCGGCGAAGTGAGTGGTCCGGTGGCGACAATGACATTGTCCCACTCGGGCGGCGGCGATTGCGCGATCTCCCCGCGTTCGATCCTGATCAGCGGATGGGCGCCAATGCGCGCCGTGACAGCCCGGGCGAAGCCTGCGCGATCGACCGCCAGGGCGCTGCCGGCCGGCGTCTGATGGGCATCGGCGCAGGCCATGACCAGCGAGTCCAGGCGCCGCATCTCCGCGTGCAGCAGTCCGACCGCATTGTGCTCGGCATCGTCGGAGCGAAAAGAGTTCGAGCACACCAGCTCGGCGAAATCACCGGTGGCGTGAGCCGCCGTCGCGATGATCGGACGCATTTCGTGCAGCACGACTGGGGCGCCGAGGCTGGCCGCCTGCCAGGCGGCCTCGCTGCCAGCCAGGCCAGCGCCGATTACGTGGATAGGGGCTAGTTCCATACCGCCGCAGACATAGGCGGCGCCGAGTGTGCGCGAAAGTGGCGCATGGGCCGAGGTTACGTCTATCCTTAAGCTGTGGGCGACTGCTGAACGGAGCACGTGCGGACCCTATGGCCACCTTCAACATCGAAGACGCCGCCTTCACGGGCGTTGGTCTCTTGGTCAGGCGACCCGCCGCCGCGATCACCTGGGCGCTGGTCTGGGCGATCCTGGTGGCGATCGTCGCCATGCCTTTCGCCGGGACCCTGAGCGCCTATGTGACGGTGGCCGTGAGGACAGAAGGCCGGCCGGCGACGTCCGACATCCTGGCCCTGGCGCCGCAGCTTGGGGCCTTCTTCCTGCTGATGGGCCTGGGCGGTCTCGTGGTTGGGGCGGTGATCTCCTGCGCCGTATACCGCGCCGTGCTTGAACCCGAGAGCTCGGAGTTCGCCTATCTGCGCCTGGGCGATCAGGAAATTAAGGTGATGGTGGTCAATTTCATCCGGGGCCTCATCCTGTTCGGAATCAACTTCACCTTGTCGATCACCCTGGCTTTGTTCCTGGTCCTGGCCAATGGCGCCGGCCCGGCCACGACCGGTCTCGTGCGCCTGGTGGGCGAGGCGGTCGTGGTCTGCGTTCTTTTCTGGGTTCAGTTGCGCCTATCGCTGGCCGGTCCAATGACCTATCGGGAGCGACGATTCCGCCTGTTCGAATCCTGGACGCTGACGCGCGGCCTGACATGGCGGCTGGTGGCGGTTGGCGTAATCCTGTTCGTCATAGGCGTCGTCGTCTATCTGGGCGTGGTTTCTCTGGCGATCGCCGGGAGCCTGGCCATCTGGAACAGCGCGCCGCGCCCGGCCGACCTGCAGGCGCTGCTCAGCCAGCCCCCCGCGCAATGGATTGGGGCGCTGGCGCCGTTCATCGCCTTGATTGGGTTGATGGTGCTGATCGCCGGGGCGTTGCTGACGCCGATCGGCTTGGCGCCATGGCCCCATATCTACCGCGCTCTGGAGAACGATCACGCGACGCCGAAAACAGTCACCTGAGAGGTTGCGAAAATGGCCATCGCCATTGCCGACGCCGTCGCCGCGGGCTTTGGGCTCATTCGCAAGCGGCCCGGATCCGTCCTCGTCTGGGGGGCGGTGCGAACGCTCTATTCGTTCTGCGCCTTTGCGCTGATTGCGCCGCTGTTCCTGGCCAGGCTAAGCGATTTCCTGGCCCGGGTGCGAGACGGTGTCCCACCCGACCCGGCGACAATCGCGGGGGTGCAGAGCGCCAATATCTTGCTGTCGATCGCCGGCGCGTTTGTCGGCGCC
>DASXMK010000524.1:0-2396 GCA_036495705.1 Caulobacteraceae bacterium
GACGCCATCGCCGATCCGAGATTCCAAAGCTTGCCATGACGGCCTGGGTTTAGTCACTTCGCCGGGGAGCGGCAAGGCGAAGCATGAACACCGAGAGCGGCGATCCAACGGGCGCTGGGCGACGTGCCGCCGCCTTGCGGCAGGCTGGGCGCATGGACGAGGCCATCGCGGTGCTGCGCAATTGGACCGGGCAATCGCCACACGACGCGGCCGCGTGGGCCGCTTTGGCCGACACCCTGGCCACCGCCAGCCGGCCCGACCTGGCGCTGGGCGCCTGGGAGCACGCGCTGGCCCTGGAGCCACGCGCCGCAGCCTGGTTGTGCGGCAAAGCGAGAGCGCTGCAAGCGATCGGTCGCCCTGGCGAAGCCGCGCCTTGTTTCGAAGCGGTGCTGGCCATCGATCCCACCAGCGACGAGGCTCGATTCGGCCTGGCCCGGCTCGCCTTCGAGGGCGGGGACCTCGACGGCGCGGCCGGGCACATGGCGCGGTTGCTGATCCAAGCGGCGCCGGCGGCGTCATGGCTGGGGGCGCGTCTGGCGTTGGCACGGGGTGAACTCGCGCCAGCCCTGGCCGCGATGGAGACGCTGTTGGCCGGTCCTCTGGACGAGGCCCAACGCGCCGACGCCTTGCTGCTGCAGGGGGAGATCCTCGACCGCCAGGGCGACTACCCCAAAGCCTTTGCCGCCGCGCGCGAAGGCAAGGCGATCCAGAAGCGGTTGTTCGCGGCCCGCGCCGCCGGTCACGAAGGCGAGACCGCCAAATTGCAGCGTCTGAAGGCTTGGTTCGAGGCGGCGGACCCCGGGCCGTGGCGAGCCGCCCCGCCGGCCGTCGCGGGGGATGCGGAGGGCCATGTCTTCTTGGTCGGCTTTCCCCGCTCCGGCACCACGCTCATCGAACAGGCCCTGGCCGGCCACCCGCACGTCGTCGCCCTGGAGGAAGCCCCGACCCTGGCCGATCACTACCAGGAATTCCTGCGCGATCCTGATGGCCTCGCGCGTCTGGCGCGCATCGGCGTGGCCGAGGCGCAGGCCTGGCGGGCGCGCTACTGGCGGACGGTGCGCGAGCATGGGGCCGAGCCGCGCGGTCGGGTGTTACTCGACAAGGCCCCGGCCGGAACGCTCAATCTGCCAGTCATCGTCAAGCTGTTTCCGGGCGCCAAGATCCTATTCGCGGTGCGCGATCCGCGCGACGTGGTGCTGAGCTGCGCCATGAACGCGTTTCAGATGAATTCCCTGACCTACACCTTCACAGATCTAGTCGGGGCGGCGCAATGCTATGCGGCGTGCATGGCCCTGGCCCAGACCTACCGCCAGGTATTGCCGCTCGATCTGATCGAGGTGCGCCACGAGGCGTTGGTCGAGGATTTCCCGGGCCATCTGGCGGCAATCGCCGCCTTCGTGGGTCTGTCTTTCGATCCCAGCATGACGGACATCGCGACGACGGCCCTTGGCCGCCCGGTGCGCACGCCGAGCGCGATCCAGGTGCGCGCCGGCCTCAGCCGCCAGGGGCTCGGACGATGGCGTAACTATGCGGCCGAACTGGCCCCAGTGAGCCCGACCCTGGCTCTGTGGATCGGGCACTTCGGTTATCCGGCCGACCGACCCGGGGCCGCGGGGTAAGCCTCGAGTACGGGTCCCAGAGCAGCTTTGAGAGGGTCGAGCCAGGGCTCGAAATTCCGCCACTGGTCCAGCCCATCCGTGAAGATCGGCTGCCGGACTTGTTCGGAGCTGGGCGTATCGACGGGGCGGGGGTTTTCGAAAAAGCGCAGGCAGGCCGGCTCGAACGGCAGGTCCAGATAGGCCAGGAGCCGGCGCACTTCGGTTTCGGTGTCGGCGACCAGGTTTTCATAGATCACGCGGTGGACACGGTCGGGCGCCACCGCATCGAAATGGGCCATGAGGTCCACGTAGTCGGCATAGTAGCGGCCGAGGTCGCTCAGATCGTAGGCGCTTACGAAGCCGCCGGCGAAATGTTGCCGGAAATTCGAGACGCAGCACGCCAGCGGATGGCGGCGCACGTCGACGATCCGCGCGTTGGGCAGGGCCAGCAAGATCAGGCCGGCATGAAAGCAGTTGGCCGGCGTTTTGTCGGTAAACCGCGGCCGTTCGAGCTTGAGATGCGCCCGGGCGCGCCGCAAATAGTCGTGCCCGAGATTGAGGAATGTGTCTTGCGGGGCCGCGGCCAGACTGTCCGGATAGCCGGGGACTCCAGCCGTCATGACCGCCATTTCCTGGAGTTCTCCGGCGCCTTCGACCCTGGAGTGGCTAGCCAGGATCTGGTCGACCAGGGTCGAACCTGACCTTGGCATGCCGACAATGAAGATCGGGTCCGGTTCGACAGCGCCCCATCCGGCGCGGGCGTCGATGAAGCTGCGGGTGAATAGCGCCTTAAGCCTT
>DASXMK010000525.1:0-5923 GCA_036495705.1 Caulobacteraceae bacterium
CTTCGGCGATGCGCACCTTGTCGACGATCCGGTCCTGCAGCACCTCGCCGGCCAGCATGTCAGCGCGCGAGGCCTGCAGGTCCTGATAGAAATCGGTGATCGGCCAGGCGATCATGGCCATGGCCTGATCGGGCCGGCCGCTGTCGGTGAGCGTGACCGGAGTCAGCGTCGGCTTTGGGAAAGCCGCGGTCAGGCCGTCGGCGGGCGGGGTTTCGCTGACCGGTCGCGGCGGCAGAGCCCCGAAAGTGGCCGCCACCTGAGCGATGGCGTCGTCCACGGTGACATCGCCGACCATGGTGATCTCGATCGGCCCGTGGCTCAGCGGCTCCTGCAGCAGCGATTTGAGATCGCCCGGCTTGGCCGCCAGCAGCTGGGCCTCGCTCGGAATGGACCAGCGCGGATCGCCATCGTGGATCAGGGTCTCGACCTCGCGGCGCATCACCCCGCCAGGGGTCGCGTCCAATTGCGGCAGGGCCGACAGATAGGTCTGGCGCAGGCGCTCGAAGGCCTCCGGGCGATAGCCGGGGTCGACCAGATGGGCGGCCAGAACCTGCATCTCCACGGCCAGATCCTGCGGCCGGGTGGACCCGCGCAGCTGGAAGGCCCCGTCCTCGATGGAAAAGCTGGCGTCGACGATGCGCCCGCTCAGCACGCGCTGGCTGTCCTCCTGGCTCATGGCCCCAAAGCCGCCCTCGATGAAGGCCGAAGCGGCCCAGGTGGCCACCGGGCGACCGCGCGGCAGATCCTCGCGCCCGTGGCCAATGTCCACCGCCACCAGCACCTGATCCTTGCGCAGCTTGGTGGGCTTGACGGTCAGGGCGACGCCATTGGCGAACCGCACCGTCACCGCGCCCATGTCGGCGATGTCGTGACGCTCCTTGACCACGCCCGGCGGGCCGAAATGGCCATAGGGCCAGGTGAGCGCGGCCTCGGCCTTGAGCGCGGTCAATGGCGTGGCGCTCGACTGGGCGTAGACCTTGGCCACGGCCGCCTCGCCGCCGTCGACCGGAACCGGGCTTTCGACCTCCACCAGCGGTCCTGACCCGGCGAAGATGGCCTTGGCTGCCTCCTCCACCTCGGCGGCGGTGACGCCTTTCACCGCGGTCTCGTACAGCGCCAGACTCTCGGCGGGGGCGGTGAACACCGTGTCCGCGTCCACCGATTCGGCCAGGCCATTGGCGAGTTCCGGGCTGGGCCGGGTGTCGGCGCCGGCCGCCGCATTGACCAGGGTCGCTTCGGCCTGGGCGACTTCGAGATCGATCTCCGCCTGTGAGACGCCATAGGTCACCAGCCGACGCACCTCCTGTTCGATGTTGGCCAGTCCCGGGCGCCAGGCGCCGGGGGCCGAATAGGCCTCGATCACCGCGATCTTCTCGGAATGCAGCAAGTCCTCGAACCCGGCGTCGGCGCTGATGAATGGCGGATTGGCCGCCGTCGCCAGGCGCGAAAGGCGCCGGTTGAGCACCGCCAAGGCCAGATTCTCGATGATTTCCCGACGCCGCTTGGCGATGGTGTCGGGCGAGTCGTCGAAGGGCCGGGCCCAGCCGATATAGGTCAGGGTCTGGGCGCCGGGCAGGTCGACCACGCTGACCGTCAGGCCGCGCTTTTCCACCATCCCCAGGTCGGGGGCCGCGGTCTCCGCGCCCGCCGCCTTCCAGTCGGAAAACCGGGCCTTGATCTTGGCCTCCACTACCGCCGGATCGAAGTCGCCGACGACGACCAGGGTGGCGCGGTCGGGGCGGTAGTTGGCTTGGTAGAAATCGCGGATCAGGCTGGCCGGGGCGTTCTCGATCACGTCCACCTTGCCGATGGGAAAGCGGCGGGTGATCCGCTGGCCGTGCGCCAGCAGTTCGAACTGCGCCTTTTCGGCGCGATATTCCGGCGTATCGCGCAGCCGTTCCTCCGACAGCACCACGCCGCGCTCGGTGGCCAGAGCCTTGGGATCGATCAGCAGTTCGCTACCTGTCTCTCGCATCAGCATCAGGGCGGTGTCGATCAGGGCCCCGTCGCTGCGCGGCAGGTCGAGCTGGTAGACCGTCTGCGTCCAGCCGGTGGAGGCGTTGGTGTCAGGCCCGAACGCCAGGCCGTCGCGCTCGAGGAGCTTCATCATCTCGCCGGGGGGCACGTGCGTGGAGCCTTTGAAGGCCATGTGCTCGAGGACGTGGGCGAGGCCCTGCTGGGCGTCGCTTTCCTCCAGTGAGCCGGAGCCGATCCGCAGGCGCACCGAGGTCTGCCCGGCCGGGGTGGCGTTGCGCATCACCGCATAGCGCATGCCGTTGGGCAGCACGCCGAAACGCACGCCCGGGTCGGGCTTGATGTCGCTGGCCGCCTGGGGCCACGCCGGGAGCGGCTGCGCCGTCAGAGATGGGCCGGCGACAAGCGCGAGGCCGAAGGGGATCAGGGCGAGAAAGCGGGTCATACGAGGTCCCGGAAGGAAATGGTCGGGCGCCCCCCGCCACCGCCTGACCCTCGTTTAAGGTCACTGGCGGTCGGACACAACCGGGACTCTTGGACGCATGCGCGACCGCCCCCGGCGTCGCGCGACGCCGGGGACCTGAATTTCGAACGCGCCTCCCTAGAGCAAACCCGATTCAGACGGAATCGGCTGAACGGGCATGATTGGCTCTAGATTCAAAGGCGTAGAGCCTGATTCAGCGCTAGAGCCTTTCCCGATCAGATGACTCCATCTGATCGGACCAGAAAGGCTCGATCCTCAACATTTGCAGCGTGTTCTGATCGCAAAACCAGTTCCCACTTTTGCGGAACACGCTCGCGCATCTGTTCCGTGCAAACGCATCAGGCTCTTGGAACTCTACTGGCCGGACGTGGAGTTGCTGCTCGGAGCCATGGCGTTGGTCCCGGCGGTGTTATCCGCGTTCATCGCCCCGGCGGGAGGCGCCGCGGTGGCGTCGGCGGTCGCGTTGCCGGTGTCGGTGGCCGTGGCGGGCTTGTTGCAGGCGCCAAGGCCAATGGTCAGGGCGCTGGCGGCGGCGATGAGCAGCCAACGGTTCGCGCGGGTGGTCATATTTTTCATCTCCCGTGGGATCGCCCCGCCGATGAACGGTCAAGCCACGGTCCCGTTCCGGAAAAAGTGATCGGCCCGTGATCCGGACCCGGAGCTTCCAAGGCGCCGGCGTCTTGGTTCTAGGCGCCGCGCACCAGGGCGGCCACTTGGTGCAGGTTATCGGCCACCGCCACGCACAGAGCGCGCATTTCCGCCGTGGCCGGCAGCAGGTCGGGCACCATGACCGTCATCATCCCCGCCGCCGCCGCCGCGCGCACGCCGTTGTGGGAATCCTCCAGGGCCAGGCAGGAGGCCGGCTCGGCCCCGAGGCGCGCCGCCGCGGCCAGGAACGGATCGGGATGCGGCTTGCCGCGGGCATAGTCGCCGGCCGCGACCACAACCTGGAATCTCGCCAGCAGGCCGGCGGGGGCCAGATGGCGCTCGACGATATCGCGTCGCGAGGAGGTGCAGATGGCCCGCGGCACGCCGGTTTCATCCAGCAGGTCGAGCAGCTCGACCACCCCCGATTTCACCGGCACGCCGGCGTCGATGCGGGCGTGCGCCAGCTCCCAGGCGTGAGCCATCCACGGACCGAAGTCGAAATCGTCGCCGAAGTGGGCCATGGCCACGGCCCGGCTGCCATGGTCGGGCAGCCCGACCATGGCCAGGAACACATCCATGGGCAGGGTGAGACCGCGGGCCACCGAGGCCTCCATCATCACGTCGCGGAACAGCACCTCGGTGTCGAGGATGAGGCCGTCCATGTCGAACACCACTGCCTTGGGCCGGCGCGGCAGCGCTGCGGCGCTCACGCGAACTCATCCTGGCCATAGCCCTGGAAATACAGCAGGGCCGTAAGATCGGTGTGCTCGATCCGCGCCTTCGCCCGGGTGGCGACGATGGGCTTGGCGCGATAGGCGACGCCGAGGCCGGCGGCTTCGATCATGGCCAGGTCATTGGCCCCGTCGCCAACGGCCAGGGTCTCGGCAAGATCGAGACCGAGCGCGGCGGCCTCCTCGGTCAGGGCGGCGAGCTTGGCCTCCCGGCCGAGAATCGGCTCGGCCACCGCCCCGGTCAGGCGCGCGCCATCGTCAATCAGGCGGTTGCCGCGATGGGCCGAGAAGCCGGCCGCCGCCGCCACGCGCGAGGTGAAATAGTCGAAGCCGCCCGAGACCAGGACGCAGCGGGCCCCGGCGGCGGTCATGGTCTTCACCAGGGTGGCGGCCCCCGGATTGAGCCGCACGCGCTCGGCGTAGGCCCGCTCCAGGGCGACCAGCTCCAGGCCGGCCAGCAGGGCCACCCGGTCGCGCAGGGCGGCCTCGAAGGCGATCTCGCCGGCCATGGCCTGGGCGGTGACGGCGGCGATCTGGGCTTTCAGGCCGGCGAAATCGGCCAGTTCGTCCAGGCACTCGCAGCCGATGATGGTCGAATCCATGTCGGCCACCAGCAGGCGCTTGCGCCGCCCTTCCGCCGCCTGGACGCAATGGTCGACCCCGGCCCGCTCCAAGCCCCGCGCCGCGTGCGTCCGGAGGGCGGCGAGCTCGGCCCCATCGACGTAGAAGTCCGCCGCGCCCTCGCCCAGGACCTCCATGTCCGAGACCGGCCGGCCGGCCGCGGCCACGCTCTCGACAGCCGCCGGCAAGGCGTCCTGCAGGGCATCGAAACTTTGGGCGACGAGGGTCAGGACCAGGCGCATGGCGAGGCTGTGGCTGATGAACGCGGTGCGGGCAAGGAGCTCAAGGCTCAGTCTCTTCCCCCCGCTGCGGGGGAAAGTGAATTCTTACGTCAGCACATCCAGGCGCTGCAGGCCGCGGAAGAACGGCAGGGTGCGCCACTGCGGCGCGGCCTCCGGATCGGCCAGGCGCAGGTTCGGAAAGCGTTCGAACAGCCGCAGCAGAGTGACCTGACCCTCGAGTCTGGCCAGCGGCGCGCCGATGCAGATATGCGCCCCGCCGCCGAAAGCCACGTGCGGGCTCTTCTTGCGGGTGATGTCGAACCGGTCCGGGGCCTCGAAAACGTCCGGGTCGCGGTTGGCGGCGCGCAGGGACAGCAGCATCGACTGGGTGGTGTGCACCGGACAGCCACGCACCTCCATCTCGCGCGAGGCGATGCGGCCGGTGACGTCCACCGGCGGCTCGTAGCGCAGCACCTCCTCCACCGCCGCCCCGATCAGGGACGGATCGGCCTGCAGCTTGGCGAGTTCGCCGGGGTTGAGCAGGAACAGCCGCGCCCCATTGCCGATCAGGTCGGTGGTGGTGAGATTGCCGGCCACCAGCAGGGAGATGAGGTTGGTGATCAGGTCGGCGTCGGGCAAATCGGCCCCGGCCGCCTGGAGCTCGACCATGTCGGTGACCAGGTCGTCCTCACCCTTGGCCCGGCGCATGGCCAGCATGCCGCTCATGAACCCGCCCAGCGCCTCGCTGGCCCGGATCAAGTGTTCGGTCTGCGCCGGCGTTCGCAACGGGTTGAGGCTTTGGATCAGGCCCTCGGACCAGTCGCGGAATTCGGCGTTGCGTGCGGTGTCCACGCCCAGGATACGGGCGATCACGTCGATGGGGACCGGCAGGGACACCTCGGCCATCAGGTCGAAGCCTTCGCGTCCTTCCAGCCCGTCGAGAATCTCGGCCACCACCGCCTCCACCTGCGGCCGGCAGCGGGCGACGCGCTTGTACAGCGCCTGGGCCAGCGGTGTGCGGATGCGGGCATGGTCGGGATCGTCCAGCAGCAGGATCGAACCGACGCCCTCGCGCTCCGGCGGCTGCTCCATGCCCTGGTCGAGAATGCGGCGGGTGAGCACGGCCTCGGCTTCGGCCTTGTTGGGATCGCGCCACAGGGTGAGATCGGTGAGGATGCCGCGCACGTCCTCGTGGCGACTGATCAGGAACACTCCGGCCAGGTCGTCGCGCATCACCGGATGTT
>DASXMK010000526.1:0-6901 GCA_036495705.1 Caulobacteraceae bacterium
CCGAAAGCGGGCCAATCGGCGGTGAACTCAGCCACGAGTTTCACATCCTGGCCTAGACCGGGGAGTCGGCTGTATTTCTTGATCGCCGCCTGCTCGATACGCCGATCCCCGGCGACGATGTCGATTATGACTCCGACCTCAGCCCGATCGTCGATGCGTGGACGAGCCGTTACGCCGCCACCGAGGACGTGCACGACGCCGCCCGCTACGAACGCGAAACCCCGCCGGCCGAGCGTCTGACCGCGCGCGGCATCGAAGTTGGGCAGACGTTCTTCTTCGGCGACAAATATTCCAAGCCGATGAGAGCCCTGGTCACTGGCCCGGACGGAGCCGAGGTGGCGCCGCAAGGCGGCAGCTACGGGGTCGGCGTTTCCCGCCTGGTCGGGGCGATCATCGAGGCCAGCCACGACGAGGCCGGCATCATCTGGCCTGAGCCCGTGGCCCCGTTCGGCGTCGGCATCGTCAATCTTCGCCCCGGCGAGGGCGCCGTCGACGCCGAATGCGGCCGCGCCTACGAGGCCCTGACCACCATGGGCCGCGAACCGTTGCTGGACGACACCGAGGAACGGCCTGGGGCCAAGTTCGCCACCATGGATCTGATCGGATTGCCCTGGCAGGTGATCATCGGGCCCCGGGGCGTGGCCGAGGGGCTGGTCGAACTGAAGCGCCGGTCGACCGGCGAGCGCCAGAGCGTCAGCCTCGACAGCGCCCTGGCGGCGATCGGCGGGTGATCCCCACGACCGGCAGGCGCCGGCGCCGGCGCGCCCGTCCGTTCGGCGCCTGGGAGCGCTCGGTCGCCTTCCGCTACCTGCTGACCAAGCGCCGCAACGGCGGCGTCGCCCTGATCTCGGTGATCTCCTTCACCGCCATCGCCCTGGCCGTCGCGGCGCTGATCATCACCATGTCGATCATGAATGGCTTCCGCAGCGAGCTCAGCGCCAAGATCCTGGGCTTCAATGGCCACGCCTTCGTGGTCGGCGGTGCGGCCGCGCCGGACCAGCGCGCGCAGATGATGCGGCGCCTGCGGGCTGTGCCGGGCGTCGTCCAGGCCTTTCCCGTGGTCGAGTCCGAGGCCCTGGTGCAGGGTCCGGTATCGGCCTCCGGGGCGGTGGTGCGCGGCGTCGATCCGACCGATCTGGCGCACATGCCGATCATCGCCGGCAACCTCAAGAGTGGTTCCCTGGCCGGCTTCGGCCGCGGGGAGGGCGGGGGCGATGAGATCCTGATCGGTCAGAAACTGGCCGATCTCCTCGGGGTCGGGGCCGGGGACCCGGTCACCCTGATTTCGCCGAGTGGGGCGGCCACGGTCATGGGGTCGACCCCGACCCGCAAGGGCTACATCGTCGCCGGCGTCTTCTCGGTCGGCATGAGCGAATACGACCAGGCCTTCATTTACATGCCGCTCGAGCAGGCGCTGCTGTTCTTCGGCCGCGACGCCCCTGACTATGTGGAGATCAATCTCGCCGACCCCGATCGCGCCCCGGCTCTCAAGGACGCCCTGGCCGTGGCCGCCGGCCGCGGGGCCATCGTCAGCGACTGGACGGAGAAGAACCGGGCCTATTTCACCGCCCTGGCCGTGGAGCGCAATGTCATGCGCTACATCTTCATGTTCATCGTCGCCCTGGCCGCGCTCAACATCATTTCCGGCCTGGTCATGCTGGTGAAGAACAAGGGCCGTGACATCGCCATCCTGCGTACGATCGGGGCCGGGCAGGGGGCCATACTGCGCATCTTCTTCATGGCCGGGGCGGCTATTGGCTTGGCGGGAACCGTCTTCGGCCTCGCCTTCGGCGTGCTCTTCTGCCTCAACATCGAAGCCATCCAGCGCTTCGTGGAATGGGTCAGCGGCGTGCAGGTGTTCAATTCGGACATCTATTTCCTGGCCCATGTGCCAGCCAAGATCGACTGGGAGGAGGTGGGCCTGGTGGTGGCCTGGGCGCTGGGCGCCTCGTTCGTTTTCACCCTGCTTCCCGCTTGGCGGGCCTCGCGGCTCGATCCGGTCGAGGCGCTCAGATATGAGTGAGCCCGTCCTGGAAGTACGCGAACTGCGCCGCACCTACGTCACCGGCGAGGGGTCGCTGGCGGTGCTCAAGGGGGCCAACGCCCAGGTCTCGGCCGGCGAGGTCGTCGGGCTCGTCGGGCCCTCGGGCTCGGGCAAATCGTCGCTGCTGCACGCCGCCGGCTTGCTGGAGCGGCCCACCGGCGGCCAGGTGATCATCGACGGCCGCGACTGCGCGGCGCTCGGCGATGCGGCCCGCACGCGCATCCGCCTGTTGCGGATCGGATTCGTCTACCAGTTCCACCACCTGCTGCCGGAATTCACCGCCCTCGACAACGTCGCCCTGCCGGTGATGATCGCCGGCGGTTCCTGGCGCGCGGCGCGCAAGCGAGCCCGCGAGCTGCTGACCGATCTGGGCCTGGCGGCCCGCCTGCATCACCAGCCCGCCCAGCTTTCCGGCGGCGAGGCCCAGCGCGTGGCTGTGGCGCGGGCCTTGGCCAACCGGCCAAAGCTGCTGCTCGCCGACGAACCCACCGGCAACCTCGACCCGGCCACCTCCGAGGCGGTGTTCGCCGGCCTGCACGATCTGGTGCGCGCCACCGGCGTGGCGGCGCTGATCGCCACCCACAATATCGCCATGACCCGGCATATGGACCGGGTGCTGGCGCTAAGGGACGGCAGAATCACAAACGCTTGAGGTTGCGTTCCAAACTAGCTGCTCGCGCCATGCGGACGGCTTCGCGGCGACCGCGCCGCACCACGCGCCCGCCAAAACGGCGGATCTGGGCCCAAACATCCGACATGCGACGTCGTTTTCGGTGGTCGAGTCGGAAGCTGACGTGCCGGGCGTCGATTCCGAGCACCGGGCCCTGCAGTCCCTCGCCCGGCGGGCTCCTGGCCGTTTCGGCGAGCCCGGACGCTTCCATTTGGCCAAGAACTTCCGTCAGGAGCCGACCGCCTTCCGCCGTGAGCATGGCCGGCCTGCCACTGGCCCGATATTCCCCGGAAAGGAGCATGTCGGCCTCGTTGGCGGCCTCGATCGCCAACGCGCATGCCTGAGGGAGGGTCAGATCTTTGGCCGGAACGCCGGCGGCCAGTTGGGCCTTGGCGTCTGGCAGTCCGCGCACCAAGGCATCTGTTTCGCCAAAGGACGCCAACATTTTTGAGATCTCGTTCGAAGCGAACCAAGGTGGACGATGCGTGTAAGCGGCATGCAGGAGGCCGGCCGCCACGACGTCGGGGCGAAATCCATAGCGCACGAGCGCGCTGGCCGTGCCGATCACGTGGTTGAGGAACGGCCGACCGTCGGCGCGATACCGCCCGTCGCAGAACCGGGTCGCATGGTCGCAAGCCCATTCGATCTTCCGCACATCACTCGCCACGTATCCCCGCGCGATGGTCTGCTCGCGCAAGGCCGTGCGGGTCTGCGCCAGATCAGCCGCGACCATCGGCTGTTCGGGTCGGCTGGGCCCGGCGCCGGGGATGAGAGCGTCAGACTGCTGGCGCTTGTGTCGGACGAATGAACGGACGTCGGCGAGGAATCGGTCCGGCTCGGCGACCGGCCAGCGGCGGCAAAATGCGGCCAGGCTTCTTTCACACCCCGCCTCGTCCCAGCGGCGCCTGAAAAACGCGAGATCGCCGAGGGGAGGCGGCAAATAGTAGAAGTAGATGCTCGCCGCCGGTTCCAGCCAGACGGAAAAGCCGCGTTCACGCGCGGCGAGCGAAATGTGGATGTGCTCGTGGACAAGCAGCACATCATCTGAGATGACGCCGGGTTCGCGCGCCAGATCGGAGCGCGCCAGCACGCAATGAAACTCGAGATAGTCCACGATGCTGCGGCGAAGACGCCTGGCTGAACGTTTCGGCGCGCCAGCGAGAATATGTTGTTCAGCGACGATCGAGCCCGCATCATTGCGCACGAGCTTGCCGCCAGCCATGTGGATTTCCCGCCGATCCGCTGGTCCCTGCAGGTAGAGCGGCCCGACAAGTCCGGCGCCAGTTTCCTCCGCGCACGCCAGCAAGCGCCCGAATGCGCCCGGCTCCACGAACGCATCATTGTCGATGAAGACAACATAGGGGGTCGCGACCCGCGTCATAGCGTTCTTGCGCGCCTCCGCCGGAGCGATCCATGCGTCGTGGCGGATGACCTGGAAACCGCGTTCTGCGCAGAGCGCGTTTATTGCCGCTGCCGTCGCGGGCGGCGATAGGACGTCGAGGTAGATCAGATCGAATGGCGCGCTATCGTCGGCGAGCACGCTCCTAAGAGACGCCTCTGCCATTTGGTGTCCCTCCCTGGGCGAGACCACCACGGTCAGTTTCAAATCTTCTTCCGACGCCTTCTCCACGACGCTTGGCTCCTGCGAGGATAGTCCGCGATTTTCAACTCACCGCCGGCTCCAACAACCTCTGGTACGCGCACCGGAAAAAAATATAAACGCCCGTCGCGGCGGGCAAAGGCCCAGTCGCCGTAACATCGCCATCCCCTAATCCGTGGACCGGGTGGGAGTTGACGGACCGTCGCCTGAGCCGGTTTAGAAGCGGCCCGGACTGCCGGGCCTGGCCAATGGCGGAACTGGCGGCGGCGCCAACAGAATGCAGCGCCGCCGCCAGCAGCCCACGAGTCGCTCGCACGCTTTTGGGGGTGCCGCGAGCGCCAGTGAACCACGTGCGACTGGAAGGCCCACGGGGCCGGAGCCCAGTCGGCCGGATAACGCCAACGAGACCGTAGCTCTCGTCACAAACGCGCCGACGCATCCAAGCCGCGTGCGGGTTTATCCCTGCGCGCGTGGCGACGGTTCAATCAGCGGTTGAGGAAAGACGCCGACGCCTCAGATCTGGAGAAAAGGGGGGCCTCAGGGACGAGGTTCGCCAATTCCTTTGATTAAGCCCATTCTCGAACTGGGCTATAACGCGCCTAAGATATATTATCGGAAATAACAGAGAGGATCTGGTATCTAGAGTAACCATTTGATCCAACAGCCCTATTCTAACTTGCACTCGCCGTTGGCGATTTGACGCAAGGTCTGGACGAACAATTCCGGCTCCGCGGCCATGACCCTTCGCTCCAAGGTTTCGGCGGTGTCTCCACTGAGAACCGGCACCTCGACCCGGGCGATGACCCGGCCATGGTCGTACTCCCCGTCCACCAGATGCACGCTGGCGCCGCTGACCCGATCACCCGAGGCCAGCACCGCCTCATGCACCCGCCGACCATACATCCCGGTCCCGCCGTGGCGCGGCAGCAGCGCCGGATGGACATTGAGGATCCGATTGGCGAACGCCGTCAGCGTCTTCGGTCCGAGCCTTCGCAAATAGCCTGAGAGGATCACCAGGTCGGCTTTGGCTCCGCCAAGGGCCTCCAAAAGGCGTTCGTCGGCGATATCGGGGTCAGGCAAGGTGGCGATAACCTTGGTGGGGATGGCACTTTCGGCGGCGAAAGTCAGCGCCAGAGCGCCTTTGCGGTTGCTGACGGCCAAGACCGCCGTGGCGTCGAGTTCGCCTGCTTCGATGGCCGCGATGATGGCGCGCAGGCTCGTGCCATTGTTTGAGGCCAGAAAAGCTAGTCGTATCATTCCACTAGGTCGCTAAGTTCGACTTCTAACGTCAATCCGTCATGGGCGGGACTGACGCCATCGGGCAGCCGGCCGGCCAACCCCGCATAGTCGAGATCGATATGCATGTTGGTCAGCAGGGCCCGGCGGGGTCTCACCCGTTCAATCCAGGCCAGCGTTTTGTCCACGTGGGCATGGGTCGGATGAGGCGTGTAGCGCAGCGCGTCGACGATCCACAGATCAAGTCCTTCTAAGGCCGCGAACGAAGCCTCCGGCAGCTCGACCACGTCGCTGGAGTAGGCCACTGAACCAAAGCGATAACCCAGGGACTTCACGCCAAAACCGTGGTCCTGCTCGAATGTGAGGACCGGAATGGGCCCCGACGGTCCGTCGATCTGCCAAGGGGTTCCGTGCGCCGGCGTGAGCAGGATATCGGCGATCGCCGGATAGGCCCCCTGCCCTTGGAACACATAGCCGAACCGGCGTAGGAGGCTGTCCCGGGTCTCCTGGTCGGACCAGCAGGCGATTCGCTTCCGCTGGCGCAACGCGAAGGCGCGGATGTCGTCGATGCCGTGGCACTGGTCGGCGTGATCGTGGGTCAGCAACAGGGCGTCGAGGCGCTTGACGGCGGCGGCGCTGGTCTGGAGGCGTAACTCCGGGGCTGCATCGACGATCAGAGTTGTCTCGTTGGCGGGACTGTCCGCTCCGCGCCGGCGGACCAGCAGCGAACAGCGGCTGCGATGATTGCGCCGGTCGGCCGGATCGCACGCCCCCCAGTCGCCGTCGGCCCTGGGCACGCCGGCCGAAGACCCGCAGCCAAGGATGACCACTTCGAGTATCGTCACGGCCTGGGGATCCGGTCGAAGAGCGCGAAGAACGCGCTTTGCGTCCGCGTCTCGGCTTCGGCCAGCGGCCAGCCGCGGATCTGGCCAGCTTGGCCAGGACGAAGGGCAGGAACGCCGGCTCGTTGCGCCGCCCGCGCATGGGAACCGGGGCCAGATACGGGCAATCGGTCTCCACCAGGATGCGGTTGGCCGGCATGTCGGCGATCACCGCCCGCACGCTTTCCGCGGCCCTGAAGGTGGCGATCCCGGAGACCGAGAACCAGGCCCCCAGAGCCGCCGCCCGCGCCGCCAGTTCGGGCCCGGACGTGTAGCAATGCATCAAGACCCGAAAGGCCCCGGCCGTGTATTCTTCCTCCAGGATGTCGGCCATTGTCGCATCGGCCTCGCGGGCGTGGACGATAAGCGGCAGGCCGGTGCGTCGGGCGGCGGCGATATGGGCGCGGAATACCGCGACCTGGACCTCCCTGGGGCTAAGGTCATAGTGAAAATCCAGGCCGGTTTCGCCG
>DASXMK010000527.1:0-4345 GCA_036495705.1 Caulobacteraceae bacterium
CCGGTCTCGCTGGGCAGACTGTAGCGCCACCATAGGGGCGGAATCGTCACGATGTCTGAGAACCCCAACGCCACAAGCGGCGGCGCAAGCAGCGTGAACCGGACCTTGGTCTTGTGCGCGGTCATCATCTCCGCCGCGATCCTGGGCGGCGCGGCGATGCAAATCTATTCCTCGCCGTTCCAAACGTGCGTGCGACTGGTGACCGGTAGGCGCCTCTACGACGTCGCCGAAGCTAACGTGAACCAAGCAAGGGTCTATTGCTCGGCGCCCGACCATCCAAACTGAGACTTACTAGACCCGAACTTAGCCCTTGAGCCTCAAAAGGAAAACGGCCCGATCACCGTTGTGATCGAGCCGCCTCAGTAACCCGGGTTGATAGTAACCCCCCCTCTGTGCTTATCGGTAAGTCAGGCCGCAGCGTTTGGACAACTACGTAGAAATACGGAGCGACCAGACGGCCTAGGGCGGCGCCCCCGTGCGGCCTAAGCGCGCACCCGAAAGGAAACGCCCCGACCGCTCGCGAGGTCGGGGCGCCGACGCTACTTGCGCCCTGGGTGCGATGGGGCGCAGCGACAAGGGTGAGAGCCGCCAGAATACACTAACGGTTAGTGGAATTTCTGGCTAGTGAGCAAAGCGCTGGACGGCCACTACGATGACGACGGGCGCAACGAGCGCGACGGCGATCCACAGGATGCGAGTCAGCTTTTCGATGGTCATACGGCGCACGCTGAACGGTGAAACGGCCCGACCGGGGGGCCGGGCCGCCCTACTCGCTGGGGGGTCTCTGGGGTCTACTCCCCAACCTCAGCGGATGAATCTAGCGAGCGAACAAAGACCACAGCAACTCCGGTTAAACCCGGACCCACGCCTTAAGCCCGTCAATCACGCCATCGGCCTGGATGACCCCAGCATGCCGCAGCGCGTTCAGCGCCGCGCCGATCCTCTTGCGGATGACAATGCGGGTATCGTCGTCAGGGCGCAGCCCGCCCGCCGTCAGCCAAGATTCCGTGATCTGGGCGGAGGTGAGGGGCGGCTTTGGGGAAGGTTAGAACTTGAAAATGGTTTCCAGGCGCACGCGCGGCGCGGGCACCTGCGGCTGGCCCAAGCGCAGGGTTTCGGTCTCGTCGGGGGCCAGACTGACCGCGCCGCCGATGTGCAGGCGCCGGGTCAGGCGGTAGTAGACGCCGGGAGAGATGTCCTTCAGCTCCAGGGCGCGATCGAGCGAATGCTGTTCCACCCCGAGGCTGAGACCCCACCGGCCCTTGCTCGCGTCCCACTCCAGGGTGCGGCGGGGCGTGGTCGCCGCGCCGCCCAGCGACGGGGCGGCGAAGTCAGCGTCGGAGACGGCCATCAGCCGCACATCCTCAGCATGCGCGGCAAAACCGCCCGCGGCGAACGCGAGCGTCGAAGCTACGGCAATGACCAGCGCGCGAGGCTTCATGGCGAACGACAAACACCCCCAAGCCCGTCCACGCACAATCGCGGCGGCTTATCGAAATGGATAAAGGCTGCATTCGGGTGTCAGTCAACCGCCGCCGCGGCGATTCCCCGGCCGGCCGGCGCGATCCTGCGCCGCTGTTGCCGGCGGGTCACGCGTGGCGGGAGATTCGCGTTTGGCGCGTCGCCGTGAATTGTTATAGACGAACGAGCCGGGCGGGGCGACTGCGCCGGACATAACGCGCAAGACGATGAGAAAGCGACCTTCAATGAGCATGCCGGCGCCGCGCGGCGATTCTGTACGTCGACGGGCGCGAAGTTTGGGCCTGGCCCTGCTTGTCTGCGCCGCGGCCGCGGGCCTCACGGCCTGTGGCGGGCGGATGAACCATCCCCTGAACGCCCGGCGCGGACCGGCGAGCGAGATCGGCGTCAACGCCTATCTGTGGCGCGCGACCCTGGACACCCTGGCGTTCATGCCCCTGCTGTCAGCCGATCCCTACGGCGGCGTGGTCATCACCGACTGGTACGCCAATCCCGAGAAGCCGGATGAACGTTTCAAGGCCACGGTCTACATCCTCGATACGCGGCTGCGCGCCGACGGGCTCAACGTCAGTGTGTTCCGCGAAGTGAGCAACGGCGCCGGCGGCTGGGTCGAGGCCCCGACCGCCGCCCAGACCTCCCTCGACATCGAGAACGCCATCCTCACCAAGGCGCGGCAGCTCCGGCTCTCCAACCTGAGGGGATAACCCCTCCCGAGCGCTCATGGCCCGCTACGATCCCAAACAGGTCGAGCCGAAGTGGCGCGCCGCCTGGGACCAGGCCGGCGTTGACCGCGCGCGTGAGTACGACGCGCGGCCCAAATTCTACGCCTTGGAGATGTTCCCCTATCCCTCCGGACGCCTGCATGTCGGGCACGCGCGCAACTACGCCATGGGCGATGTCAACGCCCGTTTCCAGCGCGCACGCGGCTTCAGCGTGCTGCACCCCATGGGCTGGGACGCCTTCGGCCTGCCAGCGGAAAACGCCGCCGCCGAGCGCGGGGTGGATCCACGCCAATGGACCCTGGGCAACATCGAGGTGATGCGCGTCGAGCTGCGGCGCCTTGGCCTGGCGATCGACTGGTCGCGCGAATTCGCCACCTGCAATCCCGACTACTATGGTCACCAGCAAGCCTGGTTCCTGAAGCTGTGGAAGCGGGGCCTGGCCTACCGCAAGGAAGGCCTGGTCAACTGGGACCCCGTCGACATGACGGTGCTGGCCAACGAACAGGTCATCGACGGGCGTGGCTGGCGCTCCGACGCGCCGGTCGAGCGCCGCAAGCTCACCCAATGGTTCCTGCGCATCACCGCCTACGCCGATGAGCTGCTCGGAGGCCTCAAGGGCCTCGATCGCTGGCCGGACAAGGTCAAGCTGATGCAGGAGAACTGGATCGGGCGGTCCGTCGGTCTGGAGCTGAGGTTTGACTTCACCGGCGAGGCGCCCGCCGATGCCGGGCCGGGGGTGACGGTCTACACCACCCGGCCGGACACTCTGTATGGCGCCAGCTTCCTGGCCGTAGCCCCGGACCATCCGCTGGCTGAACTCATCGCCGGGCGAGATGAACGGGCCGCCGAATTCGTCGCCCGCGCCCGCCGCGGCGGGACGTCCGAGGCCGAGATCGAATCGGCGGAGAAACGGGGCTTCGACACCGGCCTTACGGTCGTCCATCCGTTCGCGCCGGAGCGCCGCCTGCCGGTATGGATCGCCAATTTCGTGCTCATGGACTACGGAACCGGCGCCATCTTCGGCTGCCCCGCCCACGACCAGCGCGACCTGGAGTTCGCTCGCAAATACCGTCTGCCGGTCACGCCGGTGGTCCTGCCCGCCGGGGAGGATCCGGCGCGATTTTCCATCGTCGACGAGGCCTGGACCGGTCCCGGCCGGATCTACAACTCCGCGTTCATGGACGGGATGGACGTCGAGGCGGCCAAGGCGGCGGCCGTCGCCCGGGCCGAGGCTGAGGGCGGCGGCAAAGGCGCGGTGGTCTATCGGTTGCGCGACTGGGGCGTCTCGCGCCAGAGAGGCTGGGGCTGCCCAATTCCGTTCATCCATTGCCCGGCGTGCGGCGTTGTCCCGGTTCCCGAAGCCGACCTGCCGGTGCGCCTGCCGGAAAGCCTGGATTTCACCCGGCCGGGGAATCCTCTCGCCCGCCATCCGACGTGGAAACACGTCGCCTGCCCGAGCTGCGGCGGTCCGGCGGAGCGCGAGACCGACACTTTCGACACCTTCGTCGATTCCTCCTGGTACTTCGCGAGATTCGCCGACGCTCACGCCGAGGCCCCCATCGGTCCCGCCGCCAAGCGCTGGCTACCGGTGGACCAGTACATCGGCGGCATCGAGCACGCGGTCCTGCACCTGCTGTACGCCCGCTTCGTCACCCGCGCCCTGCGCGATGAGGGCCTGCTCGACATTGACGAGCCGTTCGCCGGCCTCTTCACCCAGGGCATGGTCACGCACGAAACCTACCGGCGCCAGAACGGCGAGTGGGTCGAACCCAGGGAGGTGAAGATCGTCAGCGAGGGGGCCACGCGGCGAGCGCGGGATGCGGCCACCGGCGAACCCCTGGTCATCGGCGATCCGGTGAAGATGTCCAAGTCCAAGCGCAACGTCATCGCTCCGGCCGAGATCGTGGACATCTATGGCGTCGACGCCACCCGCCTGTTCCTGCTGTCCGATTCTCCGCCCGACCGCGACGTGCAGTGGACCACGGCCGGGGTCGAGGGCGCCTCGCGCCTGGTCAACCGCATCTGGGCTGAATTCGACTCTCTCCCCCCTCTGGGGGGAGGGCCGGCCCCCGGGTCCGGCGCACGCCGGCCCGAGGATAAACTCCGCTCGGGAGGTGGGCTGCCCCCTCCACCCCTCCGGGGTC
>DASXMK010000528.1:0-2551 GCA_036495705.1 Caulobacteraceae bacterium
ACCCGATCTCCGGCGGCCGCCATAAGGTGCTGGGCTCCAAGGCCCTTTTCATTCCCCCCCAGACCAGCACCATCGCCTCGCACCTGCCCAAGGCCATGGGAACCGCCTACGGCATTGGTCTGGCCAAGGCCCTGAAGACCGCCGATCGGGTCATGCCCGACGACGCTGTGGTGGTTGCCAGCTTCGGCGACGCCTCGGCCAATCACTCCACGGCGCTGGGCGCGATCAACGCCGCTTGCTGGACCGCCTACCAGGGCGGGGCCATGCCGATCGTGTTCGTGTGCGAAGACAACGGCATCGGCATCTCAGTGCGCACCCCGGGCGGCTGGATCGCGGCGGCTTTCGGAGCCCGGCCGGCGCTGGAATATATCGCCTGCGATGGCCTCGACCTCATCGACACCTATCGCGCCGCCAAGGCGGCGGCCGATTACGCGCGCGCCGCGCGACGGCCCGTGTTCCTGCACTTCAGCTGCGTGCGCCTCTACGGTCACGCCGGCTCGGACGTGCAATCGGCCTATATGACCCGGGCCGAGATCGAGGCCGGCGAGGCGGCCGATCCGCTGCTGCACTCGGCCGGCCTGCTCACCGCCCACGGCGTGTTGACCCCGGCCGAGGTGCTGGAAATCTATAACGACACCGAAGCCACGGTCCGCCGGGTCGCCGAGCAGGCCATCACCCGCCCCAAGCTTGCCAGCGCCGCGGCGGTCATGGACAGCCTGATCCCGCCGCCCCGGCCTTCCGTCCCGACCAATGGACCCTCGCCCGAGGCCCGCGCCGCCGCCTTCGCCGGCGACCTGGCGGCCACCGACAAGCCGCAGCACATGGCCCGGCTGATCAACTGGGCGCTCACCGATCTGATGCTCGACCATGGCGAGATCGTGCTGGCCGGCGAGGACATCGGCCCCAAGGGCGGAGTCTACAACGTCACCGCCAAGCTGCACGCCCGCTTTGGGCCGCGCCGGGTGATCAACACCCTCCTGGACGAGCAGAGCATCCTCGGCCTGGCGCTTGGCCTCGCCCACAACGGCCTGCTGCCGATCCCGGAGATCCAGTTCCTGGCCTATCTCCACAACGCCGAGGACCAGCTGCGCGGCGAAGCCAGCACCTTGAGCTTCTTCTCCAATGGCCAGTACGCCAATCCGCTGATCGTGCGCATCGCCGGCCTCGGCTACCAGAAGGGCTTCGGCGGCCATTTCCACAACGACAACAGCGTCGCCGTCCTGCGCGATATCCCGGGCCTGATTATCGCCTGCCCAAGCAACGGGGCCGACGCCGTGGCCATGCTGCGCGAATGCGTGCGCCTGGCGCGCGAGGAGCGGCGGGTGATCGTCTTCCTGGAGCCGATCGCGCTCTATATGACCCGCGACCTGCACGCCGACAAGGACGGAGCCTGGACCTTTCCTTACGAACCCCCGGGCCAGGGCGAGCCGATCCGGCCGGGCGCGGTCGGCCGTCACGGCGAGGGCGCGGACCTCGCCATCCTCTCTTACGCCAACGGCTACTACCTCTCGCGCCAGGCCCAGGCCGTGCTCGAAGAGAAACACGACCTCGCCAGCCGGGTGATCGATCTGCGCTGGCTGGCCCCGTTCGATCCGGCCGCGATCCTGGCGGCGGTCGGCCCGTGCCAGAAAGTGCTGATCGTCGATGAATGCCGGATCACCGGTTCGCCCAGTGAGGCGCTGATGGCGCTCTTCGTCGAACAGGCTCCGCACCTGGCGGTCTCGCGCCTGGCCGCCGAGGACAGCTTCATACCGCTAGGCCGCGCGGCCACCATCACCTTACCGAGCCGCGATGGGATCGTCGCCGCCGCCCTGGCTCTTACTTCTCCTCCCCCTCCGGGGGAGGGGGACCCCGAAGGGGTGGAGGGGGCTGCCAAGCGCACATCGTCGCAAGCAGGCCCCCCTCCCGGCTTCACCGGCCCTCCCCCCAGAGGGGGGAGAGAGCGCGTCAGAGCGCTGCGCGGGGCCACGTGAAGCAAACTGTCGTCGTCGTCTGTCCGGGCCGCGGGACCTACAACGCCGGCGAGCTGGGCTATCTCGCCCGCCGCCACCGATACCAAACCGCGCTCTTCGACCGCTTCGACGCCGAGCGCGCCCGGCGCGGCCAGCCAGGCGTGCGCGAACTCGACGCCGCCACCGCCTTTGACCCGGCCACCCATCTGCGCGGCGACAACGCCTCGGCCCTGATCTTCGCCAGTTCGTATGCGGACTACCTGGCCATCGACCGGGAGGCCTTCGATATCGTCGCGGTGACCGGCAACTCCATGGGCTGGTACACGGCCCTGGCCTGCGCCGGCGCCCTCAGCCCCGAAACGGGTTTTTCGCTGTGCAACGCCATGGGCGCGCTGATGCAGGAAGCCTCGATCGGCGGCCAGGTGATCTACGCCCTGGTCGACGACGACTGGCTCCCTATCGGCGGCCGGCGCGAGGCGCTCACCCAGGCCATCGCCGCGGTTCACGGCCATGAGGGAGCTGAGGTCTATGTGTCCATCGAACTCGGCGGCATGTTGGTCCTGGCCGGAAATTTCGCCGGCCTCGCGGCGCTCGCCGAG
>DASXMK010000529.1:0-1540 GCA_036495705.1 Caulobacteraceae bacterium
GAGGCCATAGCTTGTGGTCCCCACCCAGTCGGCGCCGGCCGCGCCGCGCAGACGCTCGATCCGGGCCGAGAACGGGGCCCAGCCCCGCACCGGCAGGGCCAGGTCGTAGCGGCCGAGCGCCCCGCCCGGCATCATCAGCACCGCCAGGGCCGCGCCGCCCAGAGCAAAGCCGACCACCGGCGCGGCCAGGGCGACCCGCCGCCAGGCCGCCCGGTCCGACAGGCGTGCGGCGCTGACCGCCGCGCAGATGGCGATCAGCGGATAGAGCGGCGCCGGCCAATGAGCCTGCACCCGGTCGTGCAGGCTGTGGAGCAGCAGATAGGCGGCGAATGGCGCGCCGATGGCGGCGAAAGGCGTGAGATCGACGGCGGAGCGTCGGCGAACTAACGGCGCGGCCAGGGCGAACAGGGCGATCAGCGGCGTCAGCAGCAAGACCTGACCGGCCGCCAGTTCGACCAGGTATCGCGGCGCGAACCCATGCGGGGTCACCCGCCCGAACTGCTTGAGCAAGGTCAGCCAGCCATGGTCGGCGTTCCATGCCAGATTGAGGCCGAAGAGCGCCCCGGCGATGGCCGCGGCCAGCCACGGACCGGGCGTCCTCAGGCGACGCCGGCCTTCGGGGCTCGCCGCCAGCCACAGCAGCATGCCCGGAGCGATGAACAGGGCCGAATATTTCGACAGGCTCGCCAAGCCCGCGGCCGCGCCCGCCGCCGCCCACCAGCGCAGCGCCGGGCCGCGCCAGGCCTTGAGGGCGCACCACACCGCCAAGGTCCAGAAGAGGCTCGCCGGGGCGTCAGGCACGGCCAGGAAACCCCAGGCCAGGACCAGCAGGGTGGCGTTGAACCAGATCCCCGCCTGCGCGGCCACCGCCCTCCCCGCCCCGGCCAGCCGAACGGCGTCGAAAACCAGGAAGCTGGTCGCCGCGGTGGCCAGGATCGGCCCCAGGCGCACGCCCAGCGGATTGTCGCCGGCGATTGTGCGCCCGAGCCAAATCCACCAGGCGATCATCGGCGGATGGTCGTAATAGCCCAGCGCCGGCGAGAAGGACCACAGGCGGTAATAGGCCTCGTCTTCGGTGAGGTGTGTGAGGCCCCCGGCGATCAGGCGCAGGACCAGGGTGGCGCCGACCACGACCAGGAGCGCCGCCGGCGCCCCAAAACGGCCTTCACCAGACGGCGAGCGAGGTGCTGACATAGTTCCACACCGCGCCGAACACCGCGCCGGCCACCGTCGCCACCCACCAGATCCCGAGGACCCGGAACGTCAGGTCGGCCACGGCGACATTGGCGATCAGGCCGACCCCGCACAGGGCGCAGAAACGCAGATAGCCGACCAGCAAGCCAAGGCCGCGCAGGCGCCGGTCGCGGTAGGTGATCTCGTTGTTGATCAAATAGTTCGAGGTCATGGCCACGATGGCTGCCCCGGTCTGGGCCAGGGCGAACGGCAGGCCGGCGCGCAGGCCGATCCAGGCGACGACGAGATTGACCGCCAGCCCGGTCGCGCCAACGAAGAAGAACAGCAGGGCCCTGGGAGGGATGAG
>DASXMK010000530.1:0-2530 GCA_036495705.1 Caulobacteraceae bacterium
TTTCGAACCGGTGAGCGCGACCGCGGTGGACTGGTCGGCCGTGGCCGATGGCACGGCCAACGTGCATGTCCGACAGCTTCCCGGCCCCGGCAATGTCATGGGCCAGGTCAAGTTCATGCTGCCCAATCTCCTGGGCATCTATCTGCACGATACGCCGGAGCGGGGCCTTTTCCATTCGCGGCGCCGCGCCGATAGCCACGGCTGCGTGCGTCTGCAACACCCCGAGCAGCTGGCCGCCTGGCTGTTCGGGCGCCCGGTGATCGCGGACGGCCGTCCGGACCAGGAGGTCGACCTCGCCGCCTCGGTACCAGTCTACATCGTCTATCTGACCCTCACCACGACCCCCGGTGGCCTCAGCCGGGCGCCGGATATTTATCGCCGTGACGCCGCCTTGTCGGTCGAGCTGGCCGCCCGCGGGATGAATCCTACTAAAAGTTTAGTTGACCGACACACGGTGAGCGCCCAGGCTGACGGCTGACGTTTTGGAGGGCCGAACGTGTCCGCCCGTGAAGCCGTGCTCACGCCGCTCGAGCTCCTGATCATGCAGGCCTTGTGGGACGGCGGTCCGGGCACCGTGGCCGAGGTCCAGGGCCGGCTCGGATCACCTTTGGCCTACACCACCGTCCAGACCATGCTGGGCGTGCTGCTCAAAAAGCAAAGGGTGCGCCGCTTGCTGGCCGGCCGGGCTTATGTCTATCGCCCGGCCATCAGCCGTGAAGGCGCGATGGCGGGAGCGCTCAAGGACCTGGTCGGACGCATGTTCGGCGGCTCGGGCGAAGCCCTGCTGATGTCGCTGATCGATACCCGCCAGATCAGCGCCGAGGAGATCGAACGGGCGGCGAAACTGCTCGACGCGCGAGGGGACGGGAAATGATCGAACAGGCCCTGATCGTCTATCTGGCCAACGCGGTGTGGCGCGTGCCCCTGGTGGCCATCGGCGCCGCGGTCCTGACCCGCGTGGGCTTGCTGGGACCCTGGGGCCGCCATCGCGTTTGGCTCAGCGCCCTGATCATCGCGGTGATCCTGCCGGCTTTGCCTGGCGCCGGGTCGTGGCCCGCTGCGCTCGCCGCTCCGGCGGTTCCGATTATCGCCGCTTCGTCGGCGCCGGTGAGCGCCATGGCGCCGGTGGTGGCTCCGGCGCCGCTATTGCCGCCAGTGGTGCTCGACGCTGGGCTGGCGCGCCTGATCGTCGTGGCCTTCGGTCTCGCCGTGGCCCTGGGGTTGATCCGCCTGGCGAGCGCGTGGCGCGCGGCCGGTCGTCTGGCCAAAGGGGCCGACCCGCTGGCCCTGTCCCTGGAAGTCGCCGATGTGCTGGCGGCCTTGGCCCGCGCCTGGGGTGTGGCCGTTCCGCCGGTGAGGACGTCGACGGACGTCAGGGGCCCGGTGGTCGTCGGCGCTTTCCGGCCGATGATTCTCGTTCCGCGCGCCTTCGCGCGGCTGCCGCACGATCAGCAGAAGGCGGCCCTGCTGCACGAACTGGCCCATGTGGCGCGCAACGACTTCGCCGTGAATCTGGCGTGCGAGGCCGTGGCGTTGCCGGCCTGCTGGCACCCGGTCATCTATGAGATCAAGGCCGGCGTGCGGCGCAGCCGGGAACTGGCGTGCGACGCCTTGGCCTCAGCCGCGGTCGGCTCGCCCCATGCCTATGCCCGGCGATTGCTGTCCCTGGCCAAGGCGTTCGGGCCTCAGGAGGAGACGGGCCTGGCCCTGGTGGGGCTCATTGGCGCCGGCAGCCTGGAGGAAAGGCTCATGCATCTGATCAAGGGCGGACCGGCGCGGCGGGCGAGCCGCACGCGCCTGGCCGCCGCCGGCGCCCTGGCCGGCGCCATCCTGGCCCCCGCCATCCTCCTGCACGTGGCTCCGGCCTTTGCCCAGACGCCATCCGCGCCGGCTTCGCCGGTTTCGCCGCCCGCGCCGCCTGTCCCTGCCGGGCCCGTGGTCGCCACCATGGCGCCGGTCCACGCGGTTAAGCCGCCGAGCAAGAAGCGGACCAAGGTGGCCGCCGCCGAGCCGGCTCCAGCGCCTTACGCGCCCGCCGCGCCGCCGGCGCCTTTCGCGCCCGCCCCGACGGCTGCGCCGCTCGCGCCACCTTCGCCACCTTCGCCGCCTTCGCCACCTCCGCCCCCGACGCCCCCCGCGCCGCCCATAACCATGACCATGAGCGCGGAGCGGATCGAAGCCATGGTCGATGCCGCCCTGGCCCAGAGTGAAGCCGCGCGCCAGGCCTTCGTGAATGCCCACATGACCGCCGCCATGGCCGCTATGCAGGCCCACCAGAGCCAACTTACCGGCGAGCAGCGGGCGCGGATCATGGCCGAGATGCGCCGCGGCATGGAGGCGGTGAACCAACGCCTGCCCGAGGAGATGGCCAAGGCGCGGCGCGAGGTGCACGCCGCCTTGAACTCCGATGAGGTCCGCGCCGCTCTGGCCTCGGCGAAGGCGCGCAAGGTGCTGGAATCCGACGCTATGCGCCAGGCGATGCGCGACGCCGCCAAGGCTGCTGACGAGGCGCGGGCCGCGGCCGACGCCG
>DASXMK010000531.1:0-10435 GCA_036495705.1 Caulobacteraceae bacterium
CGACGTCTGTCGCAAGCTGAGCCTGGCCGCCACCCGCGCCGATCATCTGGTGGTGGAGTTTTCCGACCGGGCGGTGGCGCGCATGGGCGGGCCGTTGCGGCGCGGATGGGCCGCCCGCCGGTTCCTGCAGGTGGTGGACGAGCTGAAACCCGAGCTCATCTTGCTGCACTTCGCCGACCGCATCGACAACGCCGCCCTCACGGAGGCCCGCGCCCTGTCGCCGGGCGTCACCATCGCCGATATCAACATCGACCCGATCGATGCGCCGAAGAACCGGCGCCGGCTGGCCCTGCGGCGGGGCGTGGCCGACGCTCTGTTCGTGACCACCGCCGAGCCGTCGCTCAACGCCTACGCCGGACCCGGGGCCTTCGCCGCCTATCTGCCCAATCCGGTCGATCCGGCCATCGAGACCGGACGGGCGTTCGAGACCGAAGAGCCAGCGTTCGACCTGCTGTTCGCGGCCAGCGATGACGGCCCGCGGGAGCTGGGGGACGAGCGGGTCTCGCCCGCCGAGGCGGTGGCGCGGTTGCGCGCGCGAGTTCCGGATCTCCGTCTTTCGACGCCGGGCGTCGGCGGCCAGCCGCAGGCGCGCGGCTACCGCTATTTCCAGGCGCTGGGCTCGGCGCGGGCCGGATGGGCGCTGAGCCGCCGGGCCAGCCTGCCGCTCTACGCCTCCGACCGCATGGCCCACCTGTTCGGCTGGGGACTGGCGGTGCTGGCCGACCGCCGGGCCGGTTTCGAGCGCTTTTATGGCTCGGAGGAGGCGTTGTTCTATGACGATCTGGACGACCTGGCGGCGGCGGCGCGCCGGCTCAAGGCCGACGACGCCTGGGCCCGGGCGGTGGCGCGGGCCGGCTGGGCGCGCGCCTGGGCGGTGTTCGGCAGCGAGCGGGTGCTGGCCTACCTCCTCGCCCAGCTGTTCGATGACGGCGGGGCCAAGGGTTACGAATGGCCGTGCGAGCGGTGGGGGATTACCACAGTCGACTGACGCCGGCCGCGTCAAACACCCGGTCGTTTGAGACCACGGTCAGATCCTCGATCAGCGCCTGGGCGATCAGCAGTCGATCGAAAGGGTCCTGGTGATCGATGCTCATCAGCCCGGCCACCCGCGCGTGGGCGAGGGAGATGGGGAGCGACGAGAAGTTCTCGTGTGCGGTCATTTCCTCGAAGCGCGCCGACAGAAGTTTGGCCTCCGGCAGCTTTCCCAGCCGATGCTTTGTCGCGACCTCCATGGCCGAAACCGCGCTTACGAACACGGCCTCATCGGCGTCCGAGATGGCGGCCCGGGCCGGTTCGGAGAGGGAGGGATGGCCGTTGAACCACCACAGCACCGTGTGGGTGTCGAGGAGAAGCCTCAATCGCGTTGGCCGCTCCAGGCGGTGAGTTCATCGTCCGGAAGGGGCTCGAAGAAAGCGTCCGTGAGTTCGAACTCGCCCTTGAACGCCCCAAACGTGCGCTTGCGCCCCTTGGCGTGAAGCGGCGACAGTTTGACGACGGGCAAGGCGCCGCGGGCGATGATCACCTCCTCGCCCCCGAGGGCGGCGGCGATGAGCTTAGAGAGCTGGCTCTTGGCTTGGTGGACGGTGACGATCACGGCTTGTTAGCTAAGGCGTTAGCTAAGCGAGGTCAAGGGTGGTGAATAGCTGTCCAGGCACGTCGATCGGCGCCATGCGGGCCGACCCCGACGCTCCGTCGGTCAGCCGCTCAGGGCCGCGGCCAGGAACGGCAGGCTTTCGTCCATGCGGTAATCGACGGCCGTATGGTTGTCGTCGAACTCGGCGTAGCGATGGGCGATGCCGAGTTCGCCGAGGCGGCGGGCAAAACGCCGCGCGCCATAGACGAGGTTGAACTGGTCGGCCACGCCGCAGTCAATGTACAGCGCCTTCAGGCCGCGGAGGGCCTCAGCCTGGCGCTCCAGCTTGACCACCGGGTCATGCGCCAGCCAGTTGGCCCAGCGCTCGGGGATGAGTTCGCAGGTGTCGGTGGTCACCGGCAGGCGCAGACCGAGGAACTGGCTGGGATCGGGGTCGTAGCTGGCGGCCATGGCCAGGATGTTGACCACCTTCAGGGCTCCGTCCGAGGGCTTGGGCGCGGCCTCGAACTTGGTCCACCAGGCCTCGATGGTCCCATCCCCCTTGGCCAGGGCGCGCAGCACATCGGGCATGTCGGGCAGGTAGCACAGCTCAAAGGCCATATCGCCGGAGTGGCAGGCGGCCGCGGCCCACACGTCGGGGTGGTCAAGGGCGTGGACGATGGACCCGTAGCCGCCGGAGCTCTTGCCGAACACGCCCCGGCGCCCCGGGCCGCCACAGCCGAAGCGGCCTTCGACCGCGCTCAGCATCTCGCCGGTCAGGAAGTCGGCCCACGGCCCCATGGCGGCCGAATTGACATACTGATTGCCACCCAGGCGCGAGAAACAGTCCGGGAAGGCGACCACCACCGGCGCCATGGCCCCCTCGCCGATCAGCCGGTCGAGGCGTTCGGGCACGTTCTCGCGGAACGCCGCCCAGTTGGTGTGGGCCGGGCCGCCGGCCGTGAAGCCCACCAGGTCAGTCAGCAGCGGCAAGCCGGCGCCATCGCAGCCGGCCGGGACATAGACATCGACAATGCGCTCGGCCGGGTCGCCGAGGAGATTGTCGCGCAGCACGTGGCTCGCCACCGTCAGGCGATGGACGGCCCCGGCCGGATGGGGGGATTTTCTCATGCGCTTATGGCCTCCGCGGATGCGGATGAAGGGAGGCGCAGCGGCGCGCCGTCAAGTCCGGCGCCGGCTCGAACATGAACGGCGGGGAACGGCCGACCCCAGGCTCGGTTCAGGTGGGCGCCGTTAAAACCGCGCCTGACCTCATGGTGAGGCAGCCGGTTAGCCCGAATTCGCGCTGACGGCCAACCCCCGACAATGACGGGAGACGTCGAATGAAAAAGCTGATCACCGCCGGCATGGCGGCCCTGACCCTGGCCGTAACCGGCCTCGCCGCCGCGCCGGCGTCCGCGCGCGACTGGGGCGGCTATCGCGGTCATGGCGATGACGCCGGCTACGCCATCGCCGGCGGCATCGTCGGCCTGGCGCTTGGCGCGATGATGGCCAGCCACCACGACCACTACGACCGCGACCACTATCGCTACAGCTATGACGGTTACGGTTACAACGGCCCCTACGCCTACAGCCAACCTTACGGGTACGAGGCGCCCTACGGCTACGGCGACTAGTGTGCTGGTTCTGAAGTTCGCCAGCGCATTGGATCGGCTCCGCAGCGAACTTCAGAACCAAAAAGCACACTAGAAACCCTACACTTGCTAGTGTCCTCGTCGATTTCCGAAGTTCGTCGGAGACCGCCATCGTGCACAAGCGAACTTCGGAATCGGGACACTAGTCTGCAGCCTCGGCCACCTTCCCCTTCACCTGGGCGGTGTTCGGCAGCGACCGTGTGCTGGGCTACCTGCTAGCCCAGCTGTTCGACGACCGCGGCGCGCGCGGCTACGAATGGCCGTGTGAACGCTGGGGCGGCAGTTGAAGCGCTAACGGCTCAGCCAGCTTCGCCGCAAGGGGTGGGCCTCGGTGTTGAACGTCACCGCGTCGAAATCCAGCGCCGAGGGGTCGAAAAGCAGATAGTAGTACTTGAAGGTCTCGGCGAAGACGAAGCTCTCCATGTCGTCGCGCTTCTCCTTCGTGACCACGCTTTTCAGGGCCGCATAGCCGTAGCGGGCGCGGTCGTATTTTGCGAAGTCGTCGAACATGGTGCGGCCCATGGCCAGGTACTTCGGGTCGTGGGTGTAATGGGACAGATAAAAGGTCGACTCGACGATCTCGGGCCGGAGTTCATATCCCGGCGAGACGATCGTCATGGTCTTGTAGTCGAGCGCCTCGGGCTCGATTCCTTCAAGATTCCACATGCGGAACGAGGAGTCCTGCAGACGCGCGGCGCGATCGACGTCGCCCGACAGCGCCAGCAGACCGGGAAAATAGGCGTCAAGCGCGCCGTATTGCGTGGCCGTCCGCCGGCCGTTGGTCATGTCGGCGTGACCGTACCAGAGCTTACCGTCGACCTCGTCGGCGAGATACCGGTTCACCGCCGGAATGCTGGCGCGCCACATCGCCAGGCAATCCGCATCGCCGAACAGGCGCCAGCATTTCCACAGATATTCGTAATAGGAATCGATCCCGCCGCTGATGCTCGAATCGGGATCGGTCCAGGCTCCCGTCTCGACATTGAGGCCGACGCCGACCAGGCCGATTGCCGACCGGCGCCGGAAGGTCTCGACCATGGCGCGCTTGGCCAGGCGGTAATACGTCGGGTCCCCGCTGAGCTTGCTCAGGACGCCAAACTCCAACAGCAGAGTGCCGGTCTCGGCCGGGTTGGACTGGGCCCCGTGCACAGCCCCGGTGCGCAGGTCCACATAGGCGTAAGGCAGACCGGTCGGCGAGCGGAACGCGGGCGAGAGGCGCGCGCCGAGGTCCTCGGCCTTGTTCAGCAGGCGCGCATCGCCGGTAAGCTGATAGGCGGAAAGCAGGCCGCCGAGCAGGCGGATGTTGATCTCGAAGGTCTTTACGTAGATGTCCTTGTCGAAGTCGAGCCTGCTGGCGATGAGATCGCGATCCTCGCGCGCCTCTCTGGTCAGGCCCATCAGCACCAGGGTGTCCAGGGCGTCGACGGGCGTCATCAACAGGGACTGACCGTACCAGTCGCGCGGCGTGCGGCTGAGCGGGCGCAGTTCGTCATGACCCCAAGCGTAACGCCGGTAATTGGTCCAGGCGTGCAGGAACTCGGCCTTGACCCTGGCGGCCATTGCTGGCGAACCGGCCGGTCCGGGCGCGGCGACGGCTGGGATCGCCGTCAACGCCACCAAGGCCCAGGTGAGGATCACTCTGCGGATCGCGACCCGGAGGTTCATTTGGTGGGCTGTTTGGCCATCCATGCCGGCCAGACCGGCCGCCAGTGCCGGCCGTCGGGCAGGGCGCGGTCGGGAGCGTCGGCGCGGTCGAGGCGCAGGCGAGCCATGGCCACTCCCCCTTCAGCGGAGAGAACCTCGCCGGCGCGCAACGCTCCGGCCAGCAACTCCGAGCCCGGCGCCGGGGCAAGGCCGTCGAAAGCGATCGGAGCCATGCGTGTCTTGACCTGGCCGCGACGCTTCATGCGCGAAGTGGTCTCCTGGCCGACAAAACAGCCCTTCCTGAAGTCGACGCCGTTGAGAAGATCGAAATTGGCTTCGATCGGATAGGTCGTGTCATGGCCCCAGTCGGCCGCGCCCGGGATGCCCAGGGAGAGCCGATGGGCGTCATAGGAGCCGGACTGGGCGTCTGGCGCCGCAAGGCCATAGCCGCGAAAGCCGAGGCCCGGCAGGCGCGGGTCGGCAAGCCAGCCCGCCGGCGCCTCAGCGACATTCCACAGGGCCAGAACCGGGACGTCGACCAGCGCGATCTCGACCTTGGCGCGCAGGCGATAGAGACTGAGGCGCTGGACCAGGGCCTCGCGGCGCTCGGCGGCGCAATCGAGGCGGCAACCGTCCGCCTCGCCGATGACGAACAGGTCGAACAGCAACCGGCCCTGGGGCGTGAGCAGGGCCGCGAAGCGGACCTCGCCGTCGGCCAAGGTCTCGACATCCTGGGTCAGCAGGCCCTGCAGGAAGCCGCGCCAGTCCGGCCCTGACACCGAGATCACGGCGCGGTCGGAAAGCTCGGCATACTGGGGGTCGTCGGCCATGGGGTCCCAATGTGGCGGCCCGGCGACTGGAGCGCCAGTGGCAGGCGGCCTATAGAGGGGCCGGCATGACCAAGGCCGCCTTTCCGATCCTGTTCATCGCCCCCAGCCGGATCGGTGACGCCGTCCTGGCCTCGGGCCTGGTGAAGGTGCTGGTCGATCACGTGCCGCACGCCCGGTTCACCTTCGTCGGCAGCGAACTGACGGTCCCCTTGTTCGCCGGCGCGCCGGGGCTCGAACGCCTGATCGTCATGGAGAAGCGGCCGCTCTCCGTCCACTGGTTCAACCTGTGGCGCGAGGTGCGCGAGGTGAAGTGGGGTTTGGTGGTCGACCTGCGCGGCTCGGGCCTGTCGGCGCTGCTGAAGCGTTCCAAACGGGCGGTGCACGTCAAACCGGCGCAGCCGGAGCACAAGGTGGTCGAGGCCGCGCGCCTGCTGCATCTGGAAAAGCGCCCGCCGTCGCCGTTCCTGTTCGTGAGCCCAGAGACGCAGGCGCGGGCCGCTGGCCTGACTGCCGGAGACGATCCGATCCTGGCCATCGGCGCGGCGGCCAACTGGGTCGGCAAAGCCTGGCCGCCGGAGCGTTTCGCCGCCGTCACCCGCAAGCTGCTGGGCCCTGGCGGGGCCCTGGCCGGCGGCCGGCTCATGGTCCTGGGCGCAGAGCGCGACCGGGTCGTCAGTCAGCAAGTGGCTGCGGCGGTGTCCAAGGATCGGCGCATCGATCTGGTCGGTGTCGAGGACCTGCTAATCAGCTACGCGGCCCTGAAACACGCGCGCCTTTATATCGGCAACGACTCCGGGCTGATGCACCTGGCCGCCGCCGCCGGGGCCCCGACCCTGGGGCTGTTTGGTCCTTCCGACGAAGCCCTTTACGGACCGTGGGGCGAGACGGCCCGCAGCGTGCGCGGTCCCCGGCGCTTTGAGGACTTTGTCGCCATCGACCCGACCCTGAGCCACGCCATGTGTCATATGACCGACCTGTCGGTGGCCACGGTGCTGGCGGCGGCCGAGGCGCTGATCGTCCAGACCGCACCGCAGACCTTCACTTTGCAGGCCGCGCAGTGAGCGCCGCCTTCGACCTGATCGTCCGTGGCGGCGAGGTGGTGAGCCATGCTGGCCGCGGGCCGGCCGACGTTGGCGTGCGTGGCGGCAAGATCGCGGCCATCGGCAACCTCAGCCAGGCGTCGGCGGGGGAGAGCCTCGACGCCCGCGGCCTGACCATCATGCCCGGCGTGATCGACAGCCAGGTGCATTTCCGCGAGCCTGGGTTGGAGTGGAAGGAGGATCTGGAAAGCGGTTCGCGCTGCGCGGTGCTGGGCGGAGTGACGACGGTGTTCGAAATGCCCAACACCGAGCCGACCACCACCGACGCCGAGGCTCTGGCCGACAAACTGGCCCGCGCCGAGGGCCGCATGCACTGCGATCACGCCTTCTATGTCGGCGGCACGCACGAGAACGCCCACATCCTCGGCGAGTTGGAGCGCCTGCCCGGCTGCTGCGGGGTCAAGGTGTTCATGGGGGCTTCGACCGGGACCCTGCTGGTGCCCGACGACGAGGGCGTGGCGGCGATCCTGGCCAACATCAATCGCCGGGCCGCCTTCCACTCCGAGGACGAATATCGCCTGGCCGAGCGCCGGCCCTTGGCCAGGACCGGCGACTGGACCAGCCATCCGGAGGTGCGCGACGCCGAATCGGCCATCCGCTCCACGCGCCGGCTGGTGGCCCTGGCCCGGGCGGTCGGCAAGCGCATCCACGTGCTGCATGTGACCACGGCCGAGGAGATCGCCTTTCTGGCCGAGCACAAGGACGTGGCCAGCGTCGAGCTGACGCCGCAGCACCTGACCCTGACCGGGCCGGAGGCCTACGAGCGGCTGCACGGTTTCGCCCAGATGAATCCGCCGATCCGCGACGCGCATCACCAGGCGGCCCTGTGGCGCGGCGTCGAGATGGGCGTCGCCGACGTGCTGGGCTCGGACCACGCCCCGCACACCCGCGAGGAAAAGGCCCGGCCCTATCCCGCTTCGCCCTCGGGCATGCCGGGCGTCCAGACCCTGCTGCCGATCATGCTGACCCACGTGGCCCATGGCCGCCTGACCCTGGAGCGGCTGGTCGATCTCACCAGCCACGGCCCGCAGCGCATCTTCGGCCTGGCCGACAAGGGTCGCCTGGCCGAGGGCTATGACGCCGACATGACCATCGTCGACCTCAAGGCTCGCCGCACGCTGCGCCATCAGGATATGGCCACGCGAAGCGGCTGGACGCCGTTCGACGGCGTGGAGATCCTGGGCTGGCCCACGGCCACGGTGGTCCGCGGCGTGCCGGTAATGCGTGAGGACGAGGTTCTGGCCGAGGGTCAGGGCGCGCCGGCGCGGTTTTTGGAGACCCTGCCGGCGGAGGGTTAGCCGACGTCGCGCGAGTCATTCGCTGCAAGGAGCTCGACCGTGAGTGAGCACGTCGTCATCTCGCCCAGCGAAGCCGCCGACCGGCTGGCCATCCGCGAACTGGTCGAGGCCTACGCCTATTGCGCCGACCGCCGCGACGCCGAAGGTCAGATGGCCCTGTTCACGCCAGACACCCACTTCGTCGTCTACATGGACGCCAAAGACCCGATGCCGTCGCAGGAACTGCACTCCCGCGAGGCCCTCGCGCCGGTGTTTGCGGATCTCAATCGATATCAGGCGACCATGCATTTCGTTGGGCAGAGCATCATCTCATCGCTCACGACCGACCACGCGACCGGGCAGGCCTACTGTCTCGCCCACCACCTCACGGTCGACGGCGACCGCCGCCGATTGATGATCGCGACGCTCCGCTATCTCGACACCTTCGCCAAAGTGGACGGCGCCTGGCTGTTCGCGGAGCGCCGGCTCTATGTCGATTGGATCGAGCAGCGAAATTTGTGAAGCCGGATACAGGGGCGGCGAAGGGCCCACGCCGCGCGCTAAATATTTCGGCTTTGTCATATTGAGCGACGCAGACAGGCCGGCTAGACTCACTGGTGGCGGAGGAGCGCCGCGTCCAACTCGATGCGTTTCCGTGATGAGGGCGGCCCGGGCATCGGCCCGGGCCGTTTTCGTTTTGGCGCTCGATTTTTACGCCGCCAGGGCCATTTCGGCGACCGCGTCCCAGGTGGTGGCCGCGAAGCTTCGGCGGGCGTTCATGCGCCCAAGCCAGGCGACGAGGTTGCCCGCCTCCGCCGTCAGCGGCTCCCACTCCGGCGTCTGGGCGAAGAAGTCGATCTGCGGGGCGATCATCTGGTCGGCGAGCGTGAGCGCCCCGCCCGCCAGATACGGCTGGTCGCCAAGCAGGCGGGAGAGCTCGGCGAACACCTGGCGGGCCTTGGGCATGGCCGCGGCGATGGCTCCCTCGTCGGGCGTCAGGCCCATCAGCTTCGGCCCCACCACCCGCTGAAAGCCGATGACACTGGCCACGCCCTGGAAAAGGTACCAGTCGCTGATGTTCATCAGCTGGTCCATGCGCGCCGCGCCCTTGGGATCAGCCGGGGTGAGCGCCGGGGTGGTGAGGACCCGGTCCAGGTAACGCAGGCTGGCCTGGGTCTCATAGAGGCGGAAATCGCCGTGATCGAGCACCGGCACGCGACCGAACGGGTGGCGCGAGATGTGCGGCTCGGTCTTGAAGCCCGTCGGCCCGACCGGCGAGAGGGCGTACGCGGCGCCCTTCTCTTCCAAGGTGGCAAGGACTGAGCGGCCGAAAGGGCTGCCGGGGATGGAATGGACGATAAAGTCGGTTTTGCGAAATTCGGTCATGACGTTGGCTCCTTTTCGAGTTGGGCGTCGGCGTAGGTGGCGAAATCGGCGATGATCGAGGGCCAGCCGCCGGCGAGGTCGCTGGCGATGCGCTCGGCGTCGGCGCCGAAGCGTTCCAGATCGCGGTGCTCGAGGGTGACCAGGGTGGCGCCGCCTTCAGCGGGGGCGAAGCGCAGCTCGAGTTCGGTGAGGAAGGCCGGGTCGTATCGCCATTGGCTGGTGATCTGCCAGCCGAGCAGAAGGCGGCTGGGCGGCTCCCAGGCCAGCACCTTGCCCCATTGGCACTCCACGCCATCGGCGTCGCGCTCGAACCAGCGCCCGCCCACCCGAGGCTCGAGGATCACGGTGGTGAACGGCGTCGCGCCGATGTGGTGAGTCTGCGGCCACCAGCGCTCGATGTTGGCGGTGAACAGGTCGAAGGCGCGGGCCGGCGAGGCCTTGACGGTGACTGTGCGCACGACAGGGGCGATGGTCATGAAGCGTCTTCCTCCGGGAGTTCGTCGACGAACCGCTCGAAGGCGGCCAGGGCCGTGGCCCAGTGATTGTCGAGCCAGTCGCGCATGGCGGCGATGCCGCGCGGATCGAGGCGATAGATGCGGCGCGCGCCGTCGGGAGTTTCGGCCACCAGCCCAGCCTCCCTGAGGACGCGCAGGTGCTGCGACACCGCCGGTCGGCTGACCGGAAGTCCGGCTGCGAGGGCGCCCACGGCGCTAGGCCCGCGGGCCACGCGCTCGAAAATCAGGCGCCGGGTGGGATCGCCGAGGGCGGCGAAGGCGTCGGGCGTGCGTATAGCGTTAGGCATGACTTACCGTAAGCCGTGGCTAACGTAGCGTCAAGACCCCCCATCGGCCCTTCGGGCCACTTCCCCCCGGTGCGGGGGGAAGAGGACGGCTCTCTTCCCCCTTCACAAGGGGGAAGTACCCGCGAAGCGGGGGATGGGGGATCGCCGGCCAGCGTTTCCGTCCCCCCC
>DASXMK010000532.1:0-3156 GCA_036495705.1 Caulobacteraceae bacterium
CCTTGGCCTTGAGCAGCCGAAGGTCGATCAGCGCGGAGGCGCCCTTGGCCCGCGCGGTACGATAGAACAGCGCGAACATGATGATGGAGGCAGCCAGGGCCGCGAGACCAATCCTGTTATCCAGGTGGTCCGAACCGTAGAGGAACAGCACCAGACCCGGAGACAGCAGGGCCAGCCCGAGCAGGTCGAGGCCGCGCGGCCTCATCTCCTCCCGATCGTTGGGCAGGAATGTTGCGGCCAGTGCTAGCGCCAGAACGCCAACCGGTAGGTTGATGAGAAAAAGCCAGCGCCAGGATGCAAACTGGAGGATGGCGCCAGCGATGACGGGACCGAGAAGCGGCCCCAGCAGGATCGGCAGGGCGGCGATGCTGGTCACCTGCGCCATGTGTTTGCCGGCAGCGCGGGCGACCATCATTTGCGCAATCGGCGCCAGCAGGCCACCGCTCATGCCCTGCAAGATCCGAAAGGCGATCAGCGAATTGGCGGACCATGCCAAGCCGCACAGGGCCGAACAGAGTGTGAAGGCCGCGAAGCACCAGAGATAGAGAGCCTTGGCGCCGATGCGATCGACGAGCCAGCCGTTCAGCGGGAGCATCAACGCAAGCGCCAGCAGATATCCGCTCGTCACCCACTGGATCGCCGAAAGGCTGACGTGCAGATCGGCGGCCAGGGGAGCGAGCGACACATTGACGACCGTGGCGTCGAGTTGCGCCATGAAGGAGCCAATGGCCGCGACTGAGACCACTTTCCAAACGCCAGGCGCGAGTCGATCGGCTTGATCGTCACCGTCGGAAAACGCCGAATCACGATCCTTCGGACTCACGCGCGATCGAGGAGGTCGACGATCCCCTGAGCAGATCCGGTTTCGCCCAATCGCGGGAATATCCGGGCGACGCTGTTGTCGTGCGCCTCGGGGCTCAGGTCGGTCATGGCATCCAGCGCCAAGGTGACATTGAACCCGAGTTCGTGGGCATGACGGGCGGTCGATTCCACGCCCATGCTGGTCGCGACGCCGGCGAGCACCACCTGGGTGACACTCAGCGTCTTCAGCCGCGCCTCGAGGTCGGTGTTGGTGAAGGCGCCCCAGGTCTTCTTGGTCACCAGCAAGTCGTTGGGCTTGGCGTCCAGTTTGGGCACGAGGCCGGCCCAGTCCGCCGGAAGGCCGGCGAGATCGAAGCTGTGTTCGGACCGGCCGGACGCACCGCCGGTGACGTTGACCAGCACGACCGGCAAACCGCGGCGCCGGAACGCGGCGGTCAGGATAGTGGCGGAAGCCAGGACGCCCCCCATGGGATGGGCGGTCGGGAAGCCGACAATGCCCTTCTGCAGGTCGATGACGATGAGCGCGGTCTTCGGGTCAAGGGTCGTGACGGTCATGGATGAGCCTTGTGGTTGCTAGGAGTTCAGGAGACGTTTGAGAAGCTCCACCGCGCTGGCGAGTTGGCGCCGTTCCTGCGCGGTCAGTTGCGCCTGCAAGGCGCCAAGCAGCCAGTCCCGCCGAGCCGCTCGCGCCGCGCTCACCCAATCGCGGAAATGATCGGTGAGCGAGAGAATGGTCTGGCGCCCGTCCGAGGGGTCGGGTGCGCCCGCCACATGGCCGGCTGCCTCCAGGGCCGCGATGATCGCGCCCATTGATTGCGGCCGCATGGCTTCGGCCCGCGCCAGCGCGGTCCCGGTCGTGGGCCCGTCGCGCTCCAGCCGCAGGAGCACGGACTTTTGGGCCGACGTCAGGTCGCCGACGTCGGCCTGCTCACGGAGGCGCCGGCCGAGCGCACCGATCACAATGTGCAGCTCCGCGGCCAGGGCGGACGCTTCGGCGTTTTCGGAATCGGCTAGTTCCAACTTCATCCACGCAGCATGGCATATATGAAGTTAAACTACAAAGATTTCCTACATATACAGCATCGAATGGACCCGCTTGCCGACCTTCGCCGGATCTATCGTGGCAGTGCGGACCTCGTGAAGATCTGGCGAGCATCAGGATCTGTGGGGTGACGGGACGGATCGGCGGAGAGATGGTGGACAGGCCGCATAAAGCAACGTCCGATGCATTCCGTCTCGGCGAGGGACCTCGCGCTGCCTGCCGTGGATGCCGACGCGATCCTGCAGGTCAAAGTCTGGTTGGTCGGCATCAGCCCGATGATTTGGCGCCGCGTCCTGGTGCCGGCGGCGTTCAGCCTTCGAGAACTCCACGGCATGGGCGAGTACGCTGATGGCGGGGTTGGAACTGGCGAAGTTGGGCGACGGGGTGCTGGGGCAGGGGGGGATTTCGAGATTATCCATGTTGCCCCAGCTTAAGCCCATCCGTCGTCCTAATTTTTACGGCTCGATCTCTCGCACTCCCAGAGGAGCCCGCACGGTGCCCTTCCCGGCACAGACGGGGCAGGTCACCCGCTTGCCGCCGAACACCTCGACGCTGGGTTGGCCGGCATGCAGGTAATAGACATGGCGCTGCCCATGGCATTTCGGGCAGGTCTCGTCAGTGCAAGGCCAGTCCAGGGTTGCCTGCAACAGAGGCGCGGTCGTCGGCGCTGGGCCATCGATCATCCCTCAACGTGCCCGGCAAGACATGCCCAAAATAACCTCACCATCGCCCCGGTATCGCAGATGATTGTTATGAAGGATGTGGCCAAGGCCATGGATATCACGAGTACGCGTCGCGCGATCGAATGGGCGCCAACGCTGCCGCCAGATCGGTTTGATCGCCGACGAGCACGCCCGGACACGTCCGCCGAACGTCGGCGACCCGTCGGCCTCAGGATGGCATCCGTGCCGTTCTCCAACTGTGACGCACCGGCCCGGAAAAGCCGAGTGCACCCATTCGACCACAGCCTGATCGGGCAGGCGCACCGCGCAACCGCATCGACAATCTCTCGCCAGGCATCTCGATCCCTTGCTCCTCAGCAACGGATCGACACTACCCTCGGTTGAAGACTGTCAGCGGCAGCCGAACGGCGCCGTCATCTCCAGCATGATCAGGATCACGGGAATCGATGATCACGATCAAACGGAATCAGTGATCAGGATCGACCGGAACGCGCACCTGGGGGGTCTATCGGCCGTTAGTGTGGGCGGCCCGACCGGGTGGAGGACAGGGAAAGCGGGATGTTCCTGGTCGGGATGACTTGCCGCCCTTGTTCGCCCCTCAGGTTCTGG
>DASXMK010000533.1:0-2073 GCA_036495705.1 Caulobacteraceae bacterium
CCGATCTCGGTGTAGCCGCTGACCATGACGTTGCTCAGCGCGTACTCGGCGTAGGTGGCCGGCTGTGCCCCTTGCCCGGGTTTCAGCGTGCCGAGCGGCGCGACGAAGAAGATGTCGACCTCGCCGGTGGCCGAGCCGGTCAGCGCCTGTTGCATGAGCAGCGGCGAGGTGGTGTCCATCGACTTGGTAATGGTGATCTCCGAAACGGTCGGCGCGCTGGCGTCGCGGTTGGTTGTCCCCGCCAGGGGGGCGCTGATCGTCCGGCTGGCGCCCCACTGGAGGCTGCTCAGTTGGATGTCGCCGGTGTATCCCTTGAGGTTCACTTCGCCCTTGATGCCCGGGAATTTCAGGTAGATCGGATCGCCCTTGAGGGTGGTCTGGACCGGGGTCGCGGCGGGCGCCTTGGCGGCCGGCTTCTTCGCGGCGGCGGGCTTGACGGCCGGTTTTTTCGCGGCGGCCACGTGGAGGACGTGCGGCTTCACCGCCGCCGCGGGGTGCGCGGCCGCGGGGTGAACCGAAGCGCTCAGCAAGACCCTGTTTTCCAGCGGCTCAAACAACGGCCGAACGCCGACGATGGATGCACTGCGCATGGATGGATTCCTTCCCAGAATGTGCTCGCAAACCGGCCGGAATCCGTTCCGGCCCAACTGGCCCACTTATTATCGGCATCGTGCTTTCGTTTAAGTGAATTGCCACGCGTATCTATCCAGCGACTTTGGGCAGGTCAGCTTCATTTCGGCCGCACGCTTCGGCCGCCTGCGTGCGTCACATCATCGCGCCGGCCATGCAGGCGCTGGCGAAGGTGGCGAGCGTGCCGCCGATCATCGCGCGCAGGCCGTAGCGCGCCAGGTCGTGGCGGCGGTCGGGGACGAGGCTCCCGATGCCGCCGATCTGGATGGCGATCGAGCTGAAGTTGGCGAAGCCGCACAGGGCGTACGTGGCGATCAACGCGGCGCGCGGCGAGATCTGGCCGTTTTTGATCAGGGTCGCCAAGTCCTGGTACGCGACGAACTCGTTGAGGACCATGCGTTCGCCGAGCAGCGAGCTGATGGCGGCCGAATCGGCGGGCGGCACGCCCATCAGCCGGGCGAACGGCCGGAACGCGTATCCGAAGAGCCCCTGGAACGTCGCGCCCTTCAGGCCAATGTGTGGCCCGAGCGCGCCGAGGGCCATGTTGGCCAGATGGAGCAGTGCGACGAAAGCCAGGAGCATGGCCATGACGTTGAGGGCCATTTTGAAGCCTTCCGACGCGCCGTGACAGATCGCGTCGAGCAGGTTGACCGAATGCGTCCCCGCGAGCAGCGGGGCATGCCCGCGGGTCATCGAGGGCTGGGTTTCGGGCAGCATGATCTTGGCCATCACCAGCGATGCGGGGGAGGAGAGGACGCTGGCGGTCAGCAGGTGCCCGCCGGCGCCGGCGAGACCCGCGGCGCCGAGCATGCCCGTGTAGGCGACCAGCACGCCGCTGGCGATCGTGCCCATGCCGACGGTCATCAGCGCCGTGAGCTCGGAGCGCGTCATCCCGTCCAGGTAGGGCCGGATGAAGAGGGCCGATTCGTCCTGCCCGACGAACATGTTGACGGCGGCGGCGAGTGACTCCGACCCGCTGGTCCCGAGCACGACGCGCATCACCACGGACAACAACGCAACGATTCGCTGCAGGATGCCCAGGTAGAACAACCCGGACGTGAGGGCGGCGATGAAGACGATGCTGCCGGTGACGTTGACGAAAAAGCTGACGCCGCCCTGCTGCCGGGGATCAGCCATCGGGCCGAAGACCATCGCCGTGCCGGCGCCGGTCGCCTTGAGCAGTGAATCGACGCCCGCGTCGACCCCGTGCAATGCGGCGCGACCCCAGCCGGTCTTGAACAGGACCACGGCCAGAACGAGTTGCAGGAGCAAGCCCCGAAAGACCAGGCTCCAGGAGACACGCCACCGGTCCGCGGAAAACAGCCACGCGACGAAGACCATGAACAGGATCCCGGCGGCGCTGATCAATCGTAGGTGCATAGTGGGGGCGCGCGGCGTTCGGTTCAGGTTGAATTACAAGGCGGCGAGCCGCTCAACGGCCCG
>DASXMK010000534.1:0-2927 GCA_036495705.1 Caulobacteraceae bacterium
ACCCTTGTGAAGCACGGTGCGTCTCACCGTGCTTCACAAGGGTCAGGAGAAGGACATTTACCTTACGTCGGGCCAGTTGCCGAATCCTCCGGTCCAGATCCTTCTCCTGACCAACGGGGCCGATCTGGGCATCCGCGAGGAATGGACGCCGCTGTTCGACAAATACGGCGTCGACCTGGTGGTGTGCGGCCACGAGCACCACTATGAGCGCAGCCACCCGATCCGGGGCGCGCAGGCCAACGCGACCTTGACCCCGGTGCCGGTGGCGACGGCCACGGACGTCATCGACACGACCCAGGGCACGGTGCACATGGTGATCGGCGGCGGGGGCACGTCGAAGCCGTCGAATGGCCTGTTCTTCGAGCCGCCGGCGTGCCGGGTGATCACCGCCGTGGGCCCGGGGGTCGATCCGGTGACCCACAAGCGGGTCCCGGTGTATGTGCATGAGGCGGCGCCGTGGATGGCGGTGCGCAACGCCGCTCATGCTTACGGGTTCGCGGCTTTCGAGGTCGATCCGGGGACGCGCCCGGGCGGGCCGACGACCATGAAAGTGAGCTATTACGACGTGGTCGGGCCGGACGGGGCGCTGGCGGCGTTCGAACGCTTCACCCTCACCCGCCCCCGGCGGGATTGATCGATAAGACGAACCGCAGAGACGCAGAGACGCAGAGAAGCGCGGACGGGAGGGATTAGCGTTCTCCTCCCCCTCTGGGGGAGAAGAGCGCCGGCGTTCTCTCCCCCCTCAGGGGGGAGTACGGCCGATAGGCCGGGAGGGGGGCTATTTCGGAATGAGGCCGATGCTCTTGCCGACGGAGCGGTCGAGCATGCGCTTGGGCAGCAGCCGGAGCAGCACCCAGTTGGTCAGGGCGCCTTGCACCGCCGCATAGCGGGCTTTGGGCTTGGGCGCGGTGAGCGCCGTGAGCACCACCTCGCCGATGCGCTCGGGCGGAAAACCCTGGCGGCCCTGGCCGAGCATATAGTCCTGGAATTTGCGCAGGGCCTGGTCATAGGCCGAGCCGGCGAAAGGACCGATCCCGGCGGCTTCGGCCTTGTCCCAGATCGGGGTGGCCACCGAGCCCGGGCCGACGATGATGACGTCGATGCCGAACATCAGAAGCTCGCGGCGCAGGCTCTCGGAATAGCCTTCGAGGGCGTGCTTGGAAGCGGCGTAGGCGCCGAGGAACGGGAAGGCGATCTTGCCGCCGATGGAGCTGATGTTGACGATCCGCCCGGGCGGGCCGGCGAGCGACGGATCGGTTCCCAGCAGCGGGGCGAAGGCCTGGGTGACCATGAACGGGCCGACGAGATTGACCTCGATCTGGCGGCGGAAGTCGCCCGGCGACTGCAACGCCAAAGGGCCGGAGATGGCGACGCCGGCGTTGTTGACCAGGCCGTCCAGCCTGGCCCCGGCGAGGGCGGCGCGCACCTGGTCGGCGGCGGCGGTGATCGCGGCCTCGTCGGTGACATCGAAGACCAGGGGCTGGAAAGCCTCGCCCAGCTCCTGTTTCAGGGCCGCGGCGTCCGCAGGGTTGCGCACCGAGCCGAACACTTCGAAGCCGGCCTTGGCCAGCACCTTGGCGATCCCATTGCCGATGCCGGTGGACACGCCGGTGACGACGACAGTTTTCATGACTGGTCTCTCCCCGCTTTATCCGCAGATGAACGCAGATGGGCAGCTCAAGGGCAACCACCCCCTCCACCGCTTCGCGGTCCCCCTCCCCCTGTGGGGGAGGAGAGCGCCGGCGTTCTCTCCCCCCTCAGGGGGGAGGCCCGGCGATAGCCGGGAGGGGGGTTGCCCGCCCTTGGCGGCAGTCGTTAAGGGTGGCGCGCCGATGTCCGACATCTTTATTTCCTATGCGCGGTCCACCGCCGTCCAGGCCCAGGCGATCGCCGAGGCGCTGAGGGCGCTGGGCTATGGGGTGTGGCGCGACGACGAGCTGCCGGCCCACCGGGCCTATTCGGAGGTGATCGCCGAGCGCCTGGAAGCGGCCAAGGCGGTGGTGGTGGTGTGGTCGGCCGAGGCGGTGAAATCCGAATGGGTGCAGTCGGAGGCCGACCGGGCCCGGGCCGAGCACAAGCTGGTGCAACTGAGCGTCGACGGCGCGCCCCTGCCGATGCCGTTCGACCGCATCCAGTGCGCCGACCTGGCGGGCTGGGCGGGCGACCCGGCCGCGCCCGGCTGGCGCAAAGTGCTGGAAAGCGTCGCGGCGCTGCTGGGCGACGCCGCTCCCGAACCGGCCCGGCGGCCAGCCCCGGCCCGGACCAAGGTGTCGATCTGCGTGCTGCCGTTCGCCAATATCAGCGACGACCCTCAGCAGGAATATTTCAGCGACGGGATCAGCGAAGACATCATCACCGATCTTTCCAAGGTCTCGGCGCTGAGCGTGACGGCGCGCAACAACGCCTTCACGTTCAAAGGCAAGGCCATCGAGGTGCAGGAGGTGGCCCGGCGGCTTAATGTTTCGCACGTGCTGGAAGGCAGCGTGCGCAAGGCCGGCGGACGGGTGCGGATCACCGCCCAGCTCATCGACGGCGCGGCCGGCGACCATCTGTGGGCCGAGCGCTGGGACCGCGACCTGACCGACATTTTCGCCCTGCAGGACGAGATCAGCCAAGCCATCGTCGCGGCCCTGAAACTGAAGCTGCTGCCGGAAGAGAAAAAGGCGCTGGGCCAGCGCGGCACCGAAAATGTCGAGGCCTATAATCTGTATCTGATGGCCCGGGACTATCTGGACACCGGCAACCAGGGCGATCCGCGGCGCACCGACGCCATGATCCGCCTGACCCGCCGGGCCATCGAGCTCGACCCGACCTACGCCCGGGCCTGGGCGCTGCTGGCCTACGCCCAGGTGACGGCGTTCCAGGAGGGCAAGGGCAGCGACGACGGCATGGCGGCGGCCGAGCGGGCGCTGAAGCTGGACGCGACC
>DASXMK010000535.1:0-3916 GCA_036495705.1 Caulobacteraceae bacterium
AGCAGCTGTTCGCGCTTCTTCAGGAGAGCCAGCGCCGCCCGCCGCGCCGAACGGGGGCCCAGGCCCGGCAGCCGGGCCAGCAGGGCGATCAGTCGCTCGATTTCCGGCCCGACGCTTGCCGCCATCAGCTTTTGGCCGCCATCAGATTTTGGCCGCCATCAGATCTTCGGCATGCCCGGGAGGCCGGCCAGGGGACCGGCGACGTCGCGCATCATCTCGGCCTGGGCCACCTCCAGCTTGCGCCGCGCGTCGGCGTGGGCGGCGATGACCAGATCGGCGATGATCTCGCCCTCGCCCGGCTGGATCAGGCTGTCGTCGATGGCGAGCCTGGCGATCTCGGCATTGCCGCGCAGGACGACGCGCACGAGGCCGCCGCCGGCGACGCCCTCCACTTCCTGTTCGTTCAGCTTGCCCTGCGCCTCCTGCAGCCTCTGCTGCATGGCCTGGGCCTGTTTCATCAGCGATCCGAGATCTTTCATTTATCTAATCCTCTTGGTCATCGGCCTCATCAGCAGCGGCCAGGGGGGTCATCTGCCGAACCTCGATGATTTCGGCGCCCGGAAAGGTGGCCATGACTTGCTGCACGAACGGCTCGGCCAAAGCCTCGGCATGGGCCTTGGCCAGCGCCCGGTTCTGGCGTTCGAGCAAGGTCTCGGCCCCGCCGGCGCCTTGAGCCGCCACCAGCCACGGCTGCCCGGTCCACTCCTTCAGCCGGGCCGACAGGCGCTGGGCCAGATTGGCCGGAGCGCCGGCCACCGGCTCGAACTCGATGGCGCCGGGACGGAAGCTGATCAGCCGGACGTATTTCTCCACATCGAGCCGCAGGCCGATGTCACGGCGCTCGTCGATCAGGCGGGCCACGTCCTCAAAGGATTGCGGCGAAGCGAGCCTGGGGGCGGCTGACGCGGCCGAAGCGGGGGCCCGGGCCAGGGAGCCTCGACTGCCTCCGCCGCCGCCGTTTCCCGGCGGAGGCGCATCGCCAACGGTCCCGGTCTCGCGCAGCGCCTTCAGCGCCTCCTCGGGTCCTGGCAGGTCGGCGGCGTAGGCCAGGCGAATGAGGCTCATCTCCACGGCCGCCGCCGGATCCGGGGCGGTTCTGGCCTCGGCCCAGGCTTTGAGCAGCATCTGCCACAGCCGCGAAAGGGTTCCGGCCGAAAGCGCGGCGCCGAGCGCGGCCAGGCGCGCCGCCTGATCCTTGGGCAGCTCCAAGGCCTCGGGCCCCAGGGCCTTGGCCACCGAGGCGCCGTGGCAATGCTCCAGCAGGTCCAGCATCACCGTCACCGGGTCGGCTCCGAAAGCGTACAGGGCGCGAAAGGCTTCGATGGCCGGGCCGGCCTCGCCGCGGACGGCGGCTTCGAAGAGATCGATGGTCTGCGCCCGGTCGGCCAGGCCCAGCATGTCGCGCACTGAGGCTGTGTCGATGCGCTCGCCGGCTTCGGCCTGGGCCAAGGCCTGGTCGAGCAACGATTGGGCGTCGCGCACCGAACCCTCGGCCGCCCGGGCGATCAGGGCCAGAGCGTCGGCCTCTACGCTGAAACCCTCTGCCTCGGCGATAGCCGCCAGACTGGCGGCGATCACCGCCGGCTCGACCCGGCGCAGGTCGAACCTCTGGCAGCGCGATAATATGGTCACCGGCACCTTGCGGATCTCGGTGGTGGCGAAGATGAACTTGGCGTGCGGCGGCGGCTCTTCGAGGGTCTTGAGCAGGGCGTTGAAGGCCTGCGGCGAGAGCATGTGCACTTCGTCGATGATGTAGACCTTGTAGCGCGCCTGAGCCGGGGCGTAGCGCACGCCATCGATCAGCTCGCGCATCTCATCGACCTTGCTGCGCGAGGCGGCGTCCAGCTCCAGGACATCGAGGTGGCGGCCCTCGAGAATGGCCCGGCAATGGCGCCCTTCCACCGCCAGGTCGGCCAGGCTGGGCTGGCCCACGGTCTCGCTCTCATAGTTGAGGGCCCGGGCCAGCAAGCGGGCGGTGGTGGTCTTGCCCACGCCGCGCACGCCGGTGAGCATGAAGGCATGGGCGATACGGCCCGAGGCGAAGGCGTTGGTCAGGGTCCTGACCATGGCCTCCTGGCCGATCAGGTCTTCGAAGGTCCGCGGGCGATATTTGCGGGCGATGACCGTGTAAGCGGCCGCCGGCTCGGCCACCTCAGCGGAGGCGCCGAACATGTCGCTGGTCGCCTCGTCGCGCTCGTCCGCGGCCTCGGCGGGCAGGGTATCCGGCTCGAGGGCGGGGTCGGTCATGCGTTGAAGGGGCGGCTCACGCGGGCTTTGAGGTCAGGGGTGGAGACCGCCGACGACCCGGAGTGAATCTCGTTACGGCTGCTTCCTTCCGGACCTGACCGGGTTGGCGAGGCCTCCGCCCATCGCCGATCTCCACGACCTATATCGCGTGGCGGGCGCCCGGGCGCAAGCGCGATGGCTGACGCGGCCGCTTCGGCGCCGTATGAGCCTGCCATGGCCCTCGACAGCTTCACGAACATCTTCGCCGGCAATCCCCTGGAGCGGGCCAGCTACCGCCGCACCGACGAGGCGTGGCTGGCCGAACGCCTGGCCGATCCCAACTCCTTGGCCCTGGCGATGTGGAACGGCAAGCCGCTCATTGAGGACGGCCCGAAGTCCGGCGCCAGCGGCGGAACTCAGATCGCCTATCTGGCCGCCGGCATGGCCAGGGCCAACTCCGCCGGCTGGGAGAAGCTGCTGTTCCTGGGCCAGTGGAAAGACATCAGCGTGTTCGCCGTCGACTTCGAGGGCGAAGCCGATCCCGCCGACGGACCGCTGGAGGGTCTGGGCCGCTTCGAGGATCTGCGGGCCATCGCCATGACCTTGAGCGGGCCCGAGGCGGCGATCCTGGCCACCGCCAAATCGGTGTTCGAATGGCGACGCAAGCACCGCTACTGCGCCGCCTGCGGCCAGCCCAGCCAGGCCGTCGAGGGCGGCTGGAAGCGCCAGTGCGCCTCCTGCGGCGCGCAACATTTCCCACGCACCGATCCGGTGGTGATCATGCTGCCGGTGCTGGGCGAGCGCTGCCTTCTGGGCCGCCAGGCGGCTTGGCCCAAGGGCATGTATTCCGCCCTCGCCGGCTTCGTCGAGCCGGGCGAGAGCATCGAGGAGGCGTGCGCACGCGAGCTTTTTGAGGAAGCCGCGGTGCGCGCGGTCAAAGTGACCTATCACTCCACTCAGCCGTGGCCCTATCCGATGTCGCTGATGATCGGCCTGATCGCCGAGATCGAGCCGGGCGAAGCGCTGGCCGATAACGTCGAGATCGACGAGGTGCGCTGGTTCAGCCGCGACGAGGCCTCCGCCCTGGTCCACGGCGCCCACCCGGACGCCAAGGCGCCCGGCGCGCTGGCCATCGCCCATCAATTGATCAAGGCCTGGTCCGCGGCCTAAGGGAGCACGCGACGGCGGCGTCCGCTTGACGATTTTGTCACTAATTCGACTTGGCCAGCGAGGACGACTCGAATATATGGTCGGCCCGCGGCTCAGGTGGGTGCGGGCCGCCCTTACCCTTGTCCAGTAAAGCTCGATTTACGGGCCAGGCGTCTCGCCTGGCGAGCCTCTATGGACCCTGAAGATGCTGCATCTGACGATGGACTGCTATTACCGTTCCTCACGGGGCGACGCCGCCGTGCTGCGCGACCGGGTGAAGATCAAAGCCGCCGGCCGCAGCATCGCCATCGAGGAGGCGTACCGGAGGGCGGAGTTCCTGCGCGCGACCTATTTCGAGCTGCGCGACCCCAGCCAGCACGACCACCTGGTCTACAGCTCCATGGCTGAAGAGAAGCCGCGCGAGGCTTCCCGGGCGCCGCACCTGCCGTGCGCGATCACGGCCAGAACCGGGATTCCCGGCGCGGTTACTTTGCAGACCCCCGCTTCGCCGGCGCCCAGCTTCACGACCGTGAAGGAATTT
>DASXMK010000536.1:0-6372 GCA_036495705.1 Caulobacteraceae bacterium
GCTTGTCGGAACGTTGGTATTCCATTCGCCGTGATAATGATTGACGCCAAAGAACATGTAGTTGTCGTTGACGTTTGAAGCGTTGAGGTGGGAGTAGAAGCCGCTCAGCTTCAACTCGGCCTTATCGTCTGATGACTTCCACTGCACCGAGCCGGTGACACCATCGCGGGTCCGCTCCTGATTGAAATACGATGAGCCGATCAGGGTCGGGGCATCAACCCCGACCAGCGAGGGGATGGCCGCGCCGGTCGCCATGGAAGAGGTGATCGGCGTCCAGCCGAGCACTTCCTGGCCGTAGCGCACGACGCTGCGTTGTTCATAGAAGCCCTGGATGATAGCGCCGAAGGTGTCGTCGGCGTTGTGCCAGCCCAGGAGGCCATTGACCTGTGGCTTCCACTGCCCACCGTTGGAGTTGTAGGCGGCCTCGGCCGAGCCCTCAAAGGTAAACGGCTTGCCTAGGCTCAACGGGTCACGAGTCTGAATGTCGACTGCGCCGGACACGCCGCCTTCAAGTTGCGAGGCGTCCTGGGTCTTATAGACCACGACGTTCTGGACGATTTCCGCCGGCAGGAGGGTGAAGCTGACACTGCGACCCACCACGCTATACTGGTCGAGAATGTACCAGTCCCCGGTGGAGACATCGTGGCCGTCGATGGTGACGTTGGTCAGGCTGGGCGAAGTGCCGCGGATGCTGACGCGGTCGGCTTCGTCAAACCCACCCTCGCCGCCGGAGGCCCCTTGAATGTCGACGCCGGGCAGGCGTTGCAAGGCGTCGGCGACGTTCTTGTCCGGCAGCTTGCCGATGTCGGTGGAGGAGATGGCGTCGACGGAGTTCTCGCTGATCCGCTTGATCTCGATGGCTTTTTCCAGCGACTGGCGAATGCCGGGGACGACGATCTCGCCGACCGTCGTGGATTTGTCCGCATCCGCGGCCATGGCCGAACCCACCGCGACGCTAAGTGCCGCCAGGCTCGCCGAGCCGATCAGCATGGATCTGCGAAGATTCATATCGTGTGTCTCCCCCAAAAGAGCCGCACCGTGCCGGTGGCTCTTCGTCAAGTGCCATTAAGATACCAATTAGACGCCTTCAAACCTCGAAATGGCGTTGCAAGCCGAGATTAATACGAGGTTGTCACAAGAGTCACCCGGGATGCAAGCCCAAATTGCCACGTTTCTAATACCAATCAAATTTTGGTATGCAAACCATTCCTGGACGTGGCACAACTGCATCAGGCGCGATGTCGCACTGGGAGCGTTAAGTTGGTGGGGGAAGAGGGATTGGCGGTGTCGTTATCCCAGCTGATCGGAGGGTTGGGCGACCAGGCTCCTGGGCCGCTCTATCAGCAGCTGCATCGCGCGTTGCGCCAGGCGATCACCAACAAGCAACTGGCCCCGGATGAGGCCCTGCCGGCGGAGCGGGACATGGCCCTGGACCTGGGCGTGTCGCGAATCACCGTGCGCAAGGCCCTGGACGCTCTGGCGGACGAGGGTCTGGTCACTCGCCGGCAGGGGGCCGGGACCTTCGTCGCCGCCCGGGTCGAGAAGAGCTTCTCCAAGTTGTCGTCATTCACCGAGGATATGCTCGCGCGCGGGCGCGTGCCGCGCAGCGCCTGGTTGCGCCGCTCGGACGGCGCGGTGACGCCGGAGGAGGCGATGATCCTGGGCCTCAGCCCCGCGACCCCGGTTTTCCGTTTCAGCCGCATCCGGTTCGCCGACGATCTGCCCATGGCGCTGGAGTATTCCACGGTGCCCGCCTTCTGCCTGGGCTCGAAGGAGGACGTAGAGACCTCGCTGTATGAGGCGCTCGAGCGGCACGGCCACCGGCCCGTGCGGGCGCTGCAGCGCCTGCGAGCGGTGTCGTTCGCCGAAGAGCAAGCGCGGCTGCTGGGCGTAGCCGAAGGCGCGCCGGGATTGCTGATCGAGCGCCGCGGTTTCCTCCGCGACGGGCGCGCGGTGGAATTCACCCAGTCGTACTATCGCGGCGACGCCTATGATTTTGTCGCCGAGCTCAACGACGGGGCCGCATGAGCCGAACCGCGACGCAAATGTTCCGGGAAGCCGCAGAAGCGCCGGCCCGCGTGCGCGCGCAAATCAAGGCCAATGAGGGGCGGATCCGCGCCCTGGCGCGCCGCTTGCGGGAGCGGCCACCGCGGGCCGTGGCGACCCTGGGGCGCGGCAGCTCGGACAATGCCGCGACGTTCGCCCGCTATCTGATTGAGACCCGACTGGGGGTGTTGACCACATCGTCTTCGCCGTCGGTGAGCTCCGTGTATGACTCGGCTCCGGCCATGGACGGTGCGGTTTGTCTGGTGATCTCTCAATCTGGGCGCAGTCCCGACCTCCTGGCCGCCGCCCAGGCCCATGCCGCCGCCGGAGCCCTGGTGGTGGCCTTGGTCAACGCCGAAGACTCGCCTCTGGCGGCCCTCGCCGACGTCACCATTCCTCTGGACGCGGGACCGGAACTCAGCGTCGCCGCCACCAAGTCGTTCATCACCGCCCTGTCCGCCGTCGCCCAGCTGGCGGCGTGGTGGAGCGATGATCGCGCCCTGATCGAGGCGGTAGCCGGTTTGCCGGCGCAACTGGAACAGGCGTGGTCGCTGGATTGGAGTGCGGCGGTGGCGCCGCTGGCGCCGGCGGAACATCTCTATGTCGTCGCCCGCGGCCTGGGCTTCGCCATCGCCCAGGAGGCGGCGCTCAAGTTCAAGGAAACCTGCGGCCTGCATGCCGAGGCCTTCAGCTCGGCGGAAATCCGCCATGGGCCGATGGCCCTGGTCGGACCGTCGTTTCCGGTGATGGCGTTCACCCAGCAGGACGAGACCGAGGAGGGGGTCGAGGCGGCCGCCGCGGCCTTTGCCGGCCAAGGCGCGCCGGTGATCCAGGTCGGCGGCGCCGACGCCGCCGGCGTCGTGCGACTGCCGGCCATCAGGGGTCATCCGGCCCTCGAGCCGATCGGCCAGATTCAGAGTTTTTATCGCCTGGCCGATGAACTCGCGCGGGCCCGCGGCTTCGATCCCGACCGGCCCTCGCACCTGGCGAAGGTCACCGAGACCCTGTGATGGCCTTCGCCTTCGTCAACGGCCAGGTGATGACCGAGGCTGGCCTGGAGACGGGCCTGGCGGTGCTCGTGGACACGGGCAGGATCGCGGCGATCTTACCCCAAGCCGAGGTTGGACCCGGCATCCGGCGCCTGGACCTCGACGGCGGGCTGCTTCTGCCTGGCTTCATCGACATCCAGGTCAACGGCGGTGGCGGGGCCTTGTTCAACGATTCGCCGTCGCCGGAGTCGATCGCCGCCATCGGCGCGGCCCACCGCCGATTTGGCACCACCGGTTTTCTTCCCACCCTGATCAGCGACGAGCTGGCCGTGGTCGGCGCGGCCATGGAGGCGGCGCGGGCGGCGATGGCGACCGCCTCGCCGGGCGTGCTGGGCGTGCACATCGAAGGACCGTTCCTGAACACCGCCCAGAAGGGCATCCATGACGCCACCAAGTTCCGGCGCATGGACGAGGACAGCCTGGCCTTGCTGACCTCCCTGGCTGACGGTCGCACTCTGGTCACGCTGGCCCCGGAAGTGGCCGGGGCGGCCATGATCCAGCGCCTGGCGGAGGGCGGGGTGATTGTTTCCGCCGGCCACACCAACGCCTCGTACGCCCAGACCCTGGCCGGGCTGGACGCCGGCATGACCGGCTTCACCCATCTGTTCAACGCCATGTCGCCGCTCACCAGCCGCGAGCCGGGCGTGGTCGGCGCAGCGCTCTATGATTCGCGGTCGTGGTGCGGCGTCATCGTCGATGGCCGGCACGTGGACCCGGTGGTCCTGAAGCTGGCGTTGCGCTGCCGGCCGCTCGAGCGGTTCATGCTGGTCACTGACGCCATGCCCTGTGTGGGCTCAGACAAGAAGACCTTCACCCTTCAGAACAAGACCATCACCGCGCGCGACGGGGCCTGTTTCGACGACCGCGGGCGGCTGGCGGGATCGGATCTGGACATGGCCAAGGCGGTACGCAATGCGGTCGACCTGCTCGGCCTGAGCCTCGCTGAAGCTTCGCGCATGGCCAGCGCCAATCCGGCCGAATTCCTCGGCCTGGGAGCCGAGCTTGGCCGCATCGCTCTCGGTTACCGCGCCGATCTCGTGCTGCTCGACGAGACTCTGCAAGTCCGGCGGGTGTGGATCGGCGGGGTGTCAGAGGAAGAGAGGCCTGCGGCCGGCGCGGCCCGCCTGGCCGCCGGCGATGGTTAGCGCAGGCCGGCTTGGGGCATTGACAGTGTTGGCTGCGGCGCTGGCCGCGGCGACGGCTTCGGCCCAGCCGGTCACGATTGACATCGTTCCAAGGCCGCTCACCGTGCAGTCAGCGCCGGGCGCGGTCTGGCTTCGTAATGGCGCGGCGATCGTGGTCCCCTCGCGGGACGCCGGCGCGCGCGGCGCCGCGCGCTGGCTCTCCGCCCTCGCGCTGCAAAGCCGCGGTCTGCGCCTGACCCCCAGATTCGCTCCCGTCCCGGGGCGGACAGCCATCGTGCTTGAGCGCATCGCAGGCCCGGCGGAAAGCGAAGCCTATTCGATCGACATAGGCCGGGATCGGATCATCATTCGGTCCCCCTCCGAACACGGACTTCTGTATGGCGTCGTCACCCTCTGGCAACTGATGACCACAGACGGCGCCAAAGGCCCGGTGAGACTGGCGAACCTGCATATCGAGGACCAGCCGCGGTTCGCCTGGCGGGGGATGCTGCTGGACTCGGCGCGGCATTTTCAGTCACCGGCGTTTATCGAGCGCCTTATCGACTGGATGGCCCTGCACAAACTGAACGTGTTGCAATGGCACCTTACAGACGACCAGGGCTGGCGATTGCCGATCACCGGTTACCCGAAGTTGACGGCGATCGGCGCCTGGCGGGTCCCGGCGACCGTCAAGGACTCGGCGTCAAATGCGCCAGCGCGCTCGTACGGCGGCTATTACAGCCGAACTCAGATCCGCGCCATCATCGCCCATGCCCAGGCGCGCAACGTCACCATCGTGCCCGAGATCGAGATGCCGGGGCACGCGCTTTCGGCCCTGCTCGCCTATCCGGAACTCTCCGCCGGACCGGTTCCGCCACGGACGATGCAGAGCGACTGGGGGCTGATCCCGGCCGCCTTTGGCGTCGACGAGCCAGTGTTCAGGTTTCTGAGCGATGTCCTGGGTCAGGTCATGGATCTGTTTCCCAGCCGCTTCATCGCCATCGGCGGCGACGAGATTCCGTTGCCGATCTGGAAGGCGTCACCCGCGGTCCAGGCGCGCATGAAGGGGCTCGGGATCGCCGACGAGACGGCGCTGCAGAACTATTTCATTCGCCGCATCGATACGATCCTGGCCAAGCGCGGCCGTCGGATGATCGGCTGGGAGGAGATCCTGCAGGGCGGGCCATTGCCGGCCGACGCCGCCATCACCTCGTGGCGGGGCGCGGCGAGCGCCGTGAGCGCGGCCCAGGGTGGGCACGATGTGGTGCTGGGGATCGCGCCGACGCTTTATTTCGACAACCGCCAGGGCGAGCGGCCTTCCGAGCCGCCCGGCCGCGGCTGGGTTGTCAGCCTGCGCGATGTCTATGCCCTGGACCCGGGCGCCCCGCCATTGCCGCCTCCGCTGCCGCCAGCGCCGACGGGTCAGGCGCCAGCCGCGGGTTTGGGAGCCGCGGCCCCGGCTCCGCTCGCCAGGTTTTCTGCCGCCGAGAGCGCGCATATCATCGGTGTGCAAGGCAATCTGTGGACGGAGCATATCCGCACCGAGGCGCGGCTGGCTAAGATGGCTTTCCCCAGGGCGGCGGCGGTGGCCGAGGCGGCGTGGACGCCGCAGGCTGAGCGCGATTGGCCGAATTTCGTCGCCCGGCTACCGGCCGAGATCGCCCGCTATGCGCCGCTGGGCCTCGATGAGGACGACAGCGCCCTGGCCGTCGAGGCCAAGACCGGCCCCGAGGGTCCCGCCGGCGCCCAGGTGACGCTCTCCAGCCAGGCCGGCTATGGCCAGATCCGCTATAGCCTCGACGGCCAGCCCCTTGGCGCGTCGTCCAAGCTCTACCGCGGGGCCTTGCACCTGACCCTGCCGGCCAGGCTGCGGGCGGCGAGCTTTGTCGGCGCGCGGCGCCTATCGCCGATCCTGGACGAGACGCTCAGCGCCGCCAGCGTGCGCACGCGCCTTAGTCAACAGCTCACCCTTTGCCCCGGAACCTTGCCGCTCGTTCTCGAGGGCCCGCCGGATCGGACCGGATCCCGGCCGGCATTCCTGGTCCAGATTATGAATTCATGCTGGATTTGGCCCGCGAACGATCTCTCCGATGTCGGCGCGGTCCAGCTCGAGGTCATGGCCGCGCCATTCAACCTCCAGCTCGGGGCCGAAC
>DASXMK010000537.1:0-3628 GCA_036495705.1 Caulobacteraceae bacterium
CATCCTCTCGGCCCCGATGCTCGGCCTGCGGACCGGCCAGGTTCCGGCGACGGCGGCCCGACTTCTGGCCGCCGGTCTGACCCGCGCCGGCCTGGGCGCCGGCCTGGCGGCCCGGGAGGAACCGACGCCCGAACCGTTCGCCAGCAATGTGTTGACCCACGACGAGGCGCGCTACCGCCGCAACGTCGAACAGGTCGCCGCCTGGCCCCAGCTCCAAGTCGGCGCACCCACCTGGGGCTGGCTGGATTTCGCCTTCGCCGCGACCGGCCGGTTGGCGCGCGGGCCGGGGACGGCGGCCATCGCCATCCCCCTGACGGTCGCCGCCGCCGGCGAAGAGCGTCTGGTGGACAATGCCGCCGCCGAGCAGGTAGCCGCGCGCGTGCCCGGCGCTCACTTCGTCACCATCGCCGGGGCCTATCACGAACTACTGCAGGAAACGGACGCCGTGCAGGCGCAATTCTGGGCCGAGTTCGACGCGCTCGCGACCCGGGCCAGGGTTTAGGGTTTGGCCTTGTCGCCAGCGTCCTGCTCGCGGGCATGCAAGGCGTCGGCTAGGCGCGCCTTAGCGGAGCCGGGCCGCAGGGGCTGTTGCTGATCGGGGTGCGGCGCCCAGCCGGTCAGGGTGATGATCTCGAAGGTGGCCGGGATGCGGCCGTCGGCGGCTCCAAAGCGCTGCTGGTACAGGGCGCAGGCCCGAGCCAGGATCGGCCGGGTCAAGGGCTGGCGCGGTCGGTCGAGCAGCACATTGGTCTCCCCCATCGCCCGCAAGTCGGCCGCCAGCCGCAGCGGATGGTCGTAGCGCACGATCACCTTGTCGACATCGACCACCGGCAGGGCGAAACCAGCGCGCTGCATCAGCGCCGCCCCGTCATAGGCGTCCAGGAACGGCGATACGCGCGGACCCGCCCCGCCAGTGAGTTCGACCTCGGCCTCGGTCAGGCACTGGCGAAGTTCGGTCAGGCTGGCGCCGCCGAAAAGCGCACCCAGGAACAGGCCGTCGGGCTTCAGGGCCAGGCGGATCTGGACCAAAGCCCCGACCAGATCGTCAACCCAGTGCAGGGCGAGACTGGAGACGATCAGATCGAGGCTTTCGGGCGCGAACGGCATGCGCGCCTCGTCCGCCACCACGCGCGGACCTTGCGCTTGCGCCAGCATGGCCGCGCTGAGGTCAGCCTGAACCAGCACATCGATCTTGCCGGTCGCATCGCTGGCGGCCAGCGCCTGGGCGAAACCGCCGCCGCGCGCGCCAAGGTCGACGGCCAGCGGGAACCGCCGATTGATCGCCTCCAGGCGCAGGGTCAGGTCCTCGGCCGCCCGGCGCTTGAGGAAATCCGCCCGCCCGCCTTGTCGCGCCGCCCGCGTCAGGCGCTGGCGGTGCAGATCGCGGTCGAACAGGCGCGGCGGTTGTGTCATGGGCGAGACGGCGACCGCTACCTTACGGCGCGGGCGCGTGCAAAGATCGCCTAGATGGACCTCACGCCCGCCAGGATCGCGCCCCGACAGATCCGCGCCGCGGCGGCGGGGCTCATCGACCTTGTCCTACCGCCCACGCCCCTGGACGAAGTGGCCGGCCGCGCAGCCCAATCCGTGGGCCTGACCGCCGACAGCTGGAGCCGGATCCGGTTCATCGAGGCCCCGATCTGCGACGCGTGCGGAGCGCCGTTCGACTTCGACCTCGGTCCCGGAGCGCGCTGCGTGGCCTGTCAGGCCCGGTCGCCGGCTTTCGACCGCGCCCGCGCTGCCTGTCTCTACGATGAAGCGAGTCGCGACTTGATCCTCAAGCTCAAGCACGCCGACCGCACCGACCTCGCAGTCCTGTTCGCGCGCTGGCTGGCCCGGGCGGCCGCCGACTTGCTGGTCGACACCAACGCCATCGTGCCGGCCCCGCTGCATCGCTGGCGCCTGCTCCGGCGACGCTACAACCAGGCGGCGGAGATCGCCCGGCCCCTGGCCGTGGCCGCCGGCCTGCCCTTTTGGCCCGACGCCCTGGTGCGGCCGCGCAACACCGCCAGCCAAGCCGGCAAGTCCAGCGACGGCCGGCGGCGCAACGTCGCCGGGGCCTTCGCCGTCGCGCCGGGATGGCGGCGGCGCATCGCCGGGGCCCGGCTGCTGCTGGTCGACGATGTCCTGACCACCGGGGCGACGGCCGAAGGTTGCGCCCGCGCGCTCAAGGCCGCCGGGGCCGCCCGGGTCGATGTGGTGGTCATCGCCAGGGTGAAAGAGCGGCCCGGCCGCGCTATATGACCGGCGAGAGCCTGAAATCGCGCTCCGTCATGAGACTCGATGAGCCAGATCACCATCTACACCCGGCCATTCTGCGGCTATTGCGCCCGGGCCTTGTCCCTGCTGCGCGCCAAGGGCGTCCCGTTCACAGAGATCGAGGCCGGTTTTGATCCCGACAAGCGTCGTGAAATGATCCGTCGGTCCGGGCGCCACACGTTTCCGCAGATCTTCGTCGGCGAAAGTCACCTCGGCGACTGCGATGAGATGATGGAGTTGGAGCGAGAAGGCAGACTCGACACCCTGCTCGCCGCGTGATGCTTCAGATCGCTCTCATCCAGCTGCGCACGCCGGCCACTCAGGCCGCCGCCTTGGCCCAGGTCGCGCCCCTGGTGCGTCAGGCGGCCGGCGAAGGGGCGCAGCTGATCCTGACTCCCGAAGGGACCAACCTCCTGCAGCGCAACAAGGCGCGGCTGTTCGCGGCCTTGGTTCCGCTCGAAGACGATATCTGCGTCCAGGGCCTGCGCGTCCTGGCCGGCGAGCTTGGCGTCTGGCTGCTGATCGGCTCGGCCATGGTTCTGCGGCCGGACGGCAAGGCCGCCAACCGCTCGGTGCTGGTGGATCCCTCCGGGGCCATCGCCGCCACCTACGACAAGCTGCACATGTTCGACGTCGACCTGCCCGACGGCCAGCGCTATCGCGAATCGGCCACCTTCGAGCCCGGCGACCGGGCCGTGGTCGCGCAGGCCGCGGGCCTCAGGCTCGGCCTCAGCGTGTGTTACGACTTGCGCTTCCCCGCACTCTATCAGTCGCTGGCCAAGGCCGGGGCGGAGGCGCTCTCCATTCCCTCGGCCTTCACCCGCCCCACTGGCGAAGTCCATTGGCAGATCCTGCTGCGCGCCAGGGCCATCGAAACCGGCTGCTATGTCCTGGCCCCCGCTCAGGGCGGAACCCACGAGGATGGCCGGGCGACCTGGGGCCGCTCGCTGGTGGCGGCGCCGTGGGGCGAGGTCGTCGCCCTGGCCGACCATGACGAGCCTTGTGTGTTGCGGGCCAGCCTCGATCCGGCCGAAGTAACGCGCGCCCGGGCCTCGATCCCGGCCCTGCGGCACGAACGGGCGTTCGCCGCGCCATGATCCGCTACGCCCTCGTCTGCCAGGATGACCACGAGTTCGAAGGCTGGTTCGCCGCCTCGGACGACTTCGATGTGCAACTAGCCGCGGGCCAATTGGCGTGCCCGGTGTGCGCCAGCGGCGCCGTGCGCAAACAGATCATGGCCCCGGCGCTGGCCGGAACCCGCAAGCGCGACGAGCCGGGAATGCGCTCGATGATGATGGAGGCGATGGGCAAGGTGCGCGCCCACGTCGAGGCCAATTTCGACTATGTCGGCGACCGTTTCGCCGCCGAG
>DASXMK010000538.1:0-3694 GCA_036495705.1 Caulobacteraceae bacterium
CGTGTCCGATACCGCGGCCATATAGGGACCTATCCCCTCGACACTTGTGACTTCGAGTTCAACCAGAGCATAAGCGACCATGGGCGTCTCCTGGAGGGGCTCGGAATTACATAGGCCCATTGGCGATGCTCGACGACCTCAAGGCCCGCAATCTCGCCTGGTCACAGGGCAAGCGCCGGGCCGATCCCGACTTCTTCAGCCGCCTGGAACGCCAGCAAAGCCCGGCCTATCTGTGGATCGGTTGCTCCGACAGCCGGGTGCCGGCAAATGAGATCGTCGGCCTCGATCCCGGCGAGCTGTTCGTCCACCGCAATGTCGCCAACCTGGCCCCGCCGCAGGACGCCAATTATCTCTCGGTGCTACAGTTCGCGGTCGAGGTGCTGAAAGTGCGCCACGTGCTGGTGGTGGGCCACTATGGCTGCGGCGGAGTCAGGGCGGCGATCGAGGACCAACGCCACGGCCTCATCGATCACTGGCTGCACCCGATCCGCGAGACCGCCGAGGACTGCCGCGCCGAACTGGCGGCGCTGCCGGCCGGCAAGGCGCGGGAAGATCGCCTGACCGAGCTCAATGTCGTCCGCCAGGTGCGCAACGTGGCCTCGGACGTCTTCGTGCGCGACGCCTGGGCGCGCGGCCAGGGCCTGAGCGTGCACGGCTGGGTTTACGCCTTGAGCGACGGACTGATCCGCGACCTGGACGTGACCGTCTCTTCGCCCGAGGAATTGGAGGGGATCCGGGCGTAGGTCCACGCCGGCCCCCTCCACCGCTTCGCGGTCCCCCTCCCCCTGTGGGGGAGGAGAGCGCCGGCGTTCTCTCCCCCCCTTTGATGGGAGTACGGCCGATAGGCCGGGAGGGGGGTTAGCATCGCGCCGTCTAAAGCCGGCCTTAACCCTCTTCCTCGCACCCTGATCGCTGTATCTTCGCGGACAGCGATTCTTCGGGGGAAAAGTCGATGGCGAAGCTGGCCAGGCGGCGGGGCGGCAGATCCTGGTGGCGCAAGCTCAAGGACCTGTGGACGCCGAGCCTGCGGGCGCGCCTGCGCGGGGCCTTCACCGTGGCCTTGGGCCTCATGCTGGCGGCGATCCTGGCCACCTATCACGCCGCCGATCCCAGCTTCGACGCCGTCGGGCCCGGACCGACTGGCAACGCCCTCGGGCCCATCGGCGCCGACCTGGCCGACATCGTGCTGCAGTTCCTGGGGGTCGGGGCCTGGGCCGTCGCCCTGCTGCTGGTCGCCGCCGGCGGGGCGCGGTTGATCGATGGGCGCCCGCCGCGCAAACCCGGACGGGTGGTCCTGAGGCTGGTGCTGGCGGCCATCGGCGTCGCCGCCCTGACCGGGGTCGCGGCCGCCCCGCCGCCGCCAGCCACCTGGCCGCTGGCCACGGGCCTCGGCGGGATGATGGGCGATGGGTTGATGAACATCCTCACCCAGCCGCTCGACGCCTACGGGGCCCCGGCCCCGACCCTGCTGGCCGCCTGTGTGCTGGCGCTCTCCAGCCTGACGGCGGTGGGGCTGTCGGCCTTCCTCGGCCGGCCGGTCCGCCAGGCCGCGCCGGTCATCGAAGCGGCGGCTGAAGCGGCCGCCCGCCCAGCCCGGCCGCGGGTTGAGGCGGCGGACGGCGAGGCGGAATTAGAGGACGACGAAGCAGAGGACGACGACGAGGGCAGCCCGCTGGCCATCAAGCCGCCGCGCCTGGGGCCGCGCCCGTCGGGCCGCGAGGAGCGCGAGATCCAGCCGGCCCTGCCGTTCAACGAGGGCGGCTTCCGCCTGCCTGAGCTGGCCATGCTGACCCGCTCCAAGCCGCGGGCTTCGAGCTTCGACGAAGACGCCCTGCGCCAAAACGCCCAGCTGCTGGAGGGCGTCCTGGCCGAATTCGGCGTGCGCGGCCAGATCGACCACATCCGACCAGGCCCAGTGGTGACCCTGTACGAACTGGTCCCGGCGGCCGGGGTCAAATCGGCCCGGGTGGTGGCCCTGGCCGACGATATCGCCCGCTCGATGAGCGTGGCGGCCTGCCGGGTGAGCGTGGTTCCCGGGCGCAACGCCATCGGCATCGAGCTGCCCAACGCCCGCCGCGAGACCGTCTATCTGCGCGACCTGCTGTCGGCGGCCGAATACGAAAAGGCCGGCCAGACCCTGCCGCTGGCGCTGGGCGAAACCATCGGCGGCGAGCCGTACATCGTCGACCTGGCCAAGATGCCGCACCTGCTGATCGCCGGCACCACCGGCTCGGGCAAGTCCGTGGGCGTCAACGCCATGATCCTGTCGATCCTCTACCGCCTGCCGCCGGAAGAAGTCCGGTTCATCATGATCGACACGAAAATGCTGGAGCTGTCGTCCTACGACGGCATTCCGCATCTGCTGGCCCCGGTGGTCACCGATCCCAAGCGCGCCATCGTGGCCCTGAAATGGACCGTGCGCGAGATGGAGGACCGCTATCGGCGGATGTCCAAGATCGGGGTGCGCAACGTCACCGGCTACAACGAGCGGGCCCGCGAGGCCGTGGCGCGCAAGGAGCATTTCGTGCGCACCATCCAGACCGGCTTCGACGATCATGGGCGGCCGATCTTCGAGGAGGAGAAGATCCGCCCCGAGCCGATGCCCTTCCTGGTGGTGGTGATCGACGAGGTCGCCGACCTGATGATGGTGGCCGGCAAGGACATCGAAAGCGCCGTCCAGCGCCTGGCGCAGATGGCCCGGGCGGCCGGCATCCACCTGATCATGGCCACCCAGCGGCCGTCGGTGGACGTGATCACCGGCACCATCAAGGCCAATTTCCCGACCCGCATCAGCTTCCAGGTGACCTCCAAGATCGATTCGCGCACGATCATGAACGAGCAGGGGGCCGAGCAGCTGCTGGGCATGGGCGACATGCTGTACATGGCCGGGGGCGGACGCATCATCCGCCTGCACGGGCCGTTCGTTTCCGACGGTGAGGTCGATGCGGTGGCCCGCTTCCTGCGCGCCCAGGGCCGGCCCGACTATGTGCCCGACGTCACCGCGGTCACCGAAGAGGAAGAGGACGAGGGCGGCGGCGGGATGGCGGGCGAGGCTGGCGGGGCCGAACTCTACGACCAGGCGGTGGCTATCGTCACCCGCGACCGTAAGGCCTCGACCAGCTACATCCAGCGGCGCCTGCAGATCGGCTACAACCGCGCCGCCTCGCTGATCGAGCGCATGGAGAAGGAGGGCGTGGTCAGCCCGGCCAACCACGCCGGCAAACGCGATATTCTGGCGGGCCCGCCGCCGGTCTGACGAGGCTGTGCTCTCTTCCCCCTTCTCAAGGGGGAAGTACCGGTGAAGCCGGGGATGGGGGATCGCCGCGCCGGTGTTTCCGTCCCCCCTTCGGCGCTTCGCGGATGGTTTCCCCCCGATGCGGGGGGAAGAGAACGGTTCCCTCTCAAACCATCTTGCTCTAGGCCGGCGCCATGTCTCGCGTTGCGCGGCCCGACCGCCGCCGGTTCTTCGTCCTGGCCCTGGCCGCGCTGGCCTCGTCCGCGCAGGCGCAAACCCCGCTCTCGGCGGACGATCAGGCCCGGGTGCAGCAGGCCCGGACCTATATGCTGGGCCTCTACAGCGCCATGGGGCGGTTCACCCAGACAGACCCCAAAGGCCATGAGACCACCGGCATGTTCTATCTGCGCCGGCCCGGCAAGGCCCGGTTCGAATACGACCCGCCTTCGGGGCTGGTGG
>DASXMK010000539.1:0-2845 GCA_036495705.1 Caulobacteraceae bacterium
TCGCCGCGCCAGCGGATCGAGCCAGCCCATCGCCCCTTCGATCACCGGCAGCGGCAGCGCCTCAAGAGCCGCGCCGGCCAGAGACCGTCCCGGAAGCCGGCGCATGGCGTTCCACATCCGGATCACGCCAGGGTAGCGCACATAGCCCCCGAACATTTCGTCGCCGCCGTCGCCCGTCAGACAGACCTTGACCTCCGATCGCGCCAAACGGCTGATCATGAACGTCGGAATCTGCGAGGAATCGGCAAACGGCTCGTCATAGATCTCGCCCATGCTTGGAGCGAGGGCCTGGGCGTCCGCGACGGTGACGCGATACTCTGTGTGATCGGTCCCGATGTGGCCAGCGACGGCGCGGGCGTGTTCGGCCTCGTTGAACTCGACCGAATCGAACCCCAACGTGAAGGTCTTTACCGGCGCCGACGATTGCGCCTGCATAATCGCCGTAACCAGAGAGGAATCGATCCCGCCCGACAGAAATGCGCCCAGGGGCACGTCCGAGATCATCTGCCGCGCGACGGCTTGGCGCAGAACGGCGTCCAGGCGGTCGACCGCTCCGGGGCCGTCGACCAACCGATCCCCCTGCCCGGCCACGACCGCCTCGTCGAGTCGCCAATAGCGCGACAGGGCGGGCGGGCCGCCCTCGCGCCAGGTGAGAACGGTCCCCGGCTCGAGCTTGCTCACGGCGGCCAGAACCGACAATGGAGCGGGCACATAGCCGAGACGGAAATAGGCCTCGAGCGCGTTGGGAGACAATTCGGAAGACAGTCCCTGGGTGCGTTCCAGGGCGGTCAGTTCCGACGCGAACGCCAAGCCTTGGCCAAGGAGGCAATAGTACAAGGGCTTCTCGCCCAGCCGGTCGCGAGCGAGATACAGTGTGCGTGTGTGACGATCCCACAAGCCAAACGCAAACATGCCGCTGGCGCGGCGAAGCGCCGCCTCCACCCCAAAGCGCGCCACGAATTCGACGAACACTTCGATATCGGAGTGGCCGCGCCAGGCGATGTGTCCGGCGGCCTCCACATCAGCCCGGAGTTCGCGAAAGTTATAGATTTCGCCGTTCATCGTCAGGACGTAGCGGCCGCAAGCCGACGGCATCGGCTGATGCCCGGCGGGCGATGTATCGATGATCGAAAGCCGGCGGTGCCCGAGGCACACCCCGCCCTCAAGCCAGATGCCTTCGTCGTCGGGGCCGCGATGGCGGATCGCCGCCAGCATCCGCGGCATCGTCTCTCTCGCCTGATCAGGAGCCTGCCCGATCAGCCCCGCTATCGCGCACATTGAACTGGCTCGCCCGCCTCAGCCGTGTGGATCGCTGGGCTCGATCCGCAACGATCTAGCGGCAGTGACTAACCCAATGGCCGTGGGCAAGCACCTGCTGACACAATTGCGCGTGTCTGTGGATCATTGGCTGACCCGACCGATGACGATGATGGCGGCCAGAAACAGGCGCTGGCGCCAGGTGGTTGTGGCCCTGCCGGTGTCGCCGACCTCCGTGCACAGCTTTCGTGTGGGTGGCGGCATGGACGGTCGCAGGGTGGTGACGATGCTGGTGCGTTCGCGCCACGGCGGACAACGGTCCGAACACCAGTAACGCCAAGCTAAGCGCCGCGAGAACAATCGTTTTGAGGGTCATCATCGCGTCCAAATGCTCATCGCCCGGGCCCGTGGGCGACTCGGGCGTAGAGTCCCTTCAATACCGCGGGGGCCAGCCCGGGCAAATCCTCGCTGATCAGCCCCGGACCGAATCCGTCTGCGCAGGCGGCGTGGATCCAGACGGCCGCGCAGGCGGCTTCGAAGCTGTCCATGCCCTGAGCGATCAGGCCGCCGATGAACCCCGACAGCACATCGCCCGACCCGGCGGTGGCCAGCCATCGCGAACCATTCAGGTTGACCGCGGCGCGGCCATCCGGCGAGGCGATGACCGTGTCCGGACCCTTCAGCAACACGATGGCCTGCGCCTTGGCCGCCGCAGCCCGAACGGCGGAGATCTTCTCCGGTTCGGCGGCAAGGACGCCTGGAAACACACGCTCGAACTCCCCGGCGTGCGGTGTCAGCACGTCGTCGCGATCGAGTACCGAGAACAGCTCCTGGGGGTCATCACGGAATACACTCAAGGCGTCGGCGTCCAGCACCAGGGCCGCTCCCGTGCGCGCCACCGCCAGCACGTTCGACAAGGTGGCTTCGTTCACCCCCGCGGCGGGTCCGATGACCACGGTCTCCACCCTCGACGCCGCCGTCTCGAGGTCCAGGTCGGTCTCGAAGGGTTGCAGCATCACCGCTTCGAGATGGCCCGCATTTACAATCAGAGCGTCTGGCGGCGAGTACACCGTGACCAGCCCGGCGCCGATCCGCAGGGCCCCGCGGGCGGCAAGCCGCGCGGCGCCGGTGCTCCAGGCGTCTCCACTGACAACGATCAGTCGCCCCCGCACATGCTTGTAGGCGCTTACCCCGGGCCACGGGAACCGGGACAGCCACAACTCCGGTCCATTCTCGAACAGGCGCGCCGAAGTCGCTCCCAGGCCAATGTCGGCCACGACCACCTCTCCGCAGAGATCGCGGCCCGGCTGCAGAGCGTGCGCCGGCTTTTGGCGATGAAAGGTGACCGTAAGACCGGCCGCGAAGCATTCGCCGCCCAGAGGCCGAGCGGTGTCTCCCGAAAGCCCGCTGGGGGTGTCGATTGAGACCACGCGTTCGGGCGATCGGGCCAAGGATCGCGCCAGGCGAGCGATCTCGGCGCTCAGCGGTCGATCAAGGCCGGCCCCAAACAGGGCGTCGACCACCAGTTCCGACCCATCCATGCGCTGGGACAAAGGCCGGATTTCTCCGCTCCAGAGTTCCCTGGCCC
>DASXMK010000540.1:0-3448 GCA_036495705.1 Caulobacteraceae bacterium
CGCATCGCCTTCGATAAGGCCCCGCCCGAGGTCGCTGGCCGGGCCGGTCTGTCCGCCAAGGTGACGGTCGATGTCCGCTCGGGGAGAACCGCGCAGACGCGCCATTGACGGGCCCCATGGCTTCAAGTTCCGATATCGCCAACCGCGTCCCGATCACCATCGCCCTGATGCTGGCGACGGTGATGAACTCGCTGGACACGACCATCGCCAACGTCGCCCTGCCGCACATCCAGGGCAGCGTCTCGGCCTCGCCCGACCAGATCGCCTGGGTGCTGACCTCCTATCTCATCGCCACGGCCATCATGACCCCGCTCAGCGGCTGGCTGTCGGTGAAGTTCGGCCGCAAGCTGGTGTTTGCCGTCTCCATCGCCGGCTTCACCGTAGCCTCGATGCTGTGCGGGATCTCCACCAGCCTGGGCGAGATCGTCGGCTTTCGCCTGCTGCAGGGCGTGTGCGGGGCCTCGCTGATCCCGCTCAGCCAGGCGGTGATCCTCGATCTCTACCCACCGCATCGGATCGGCCAGGTCATGGCCGTGTGGGGGGCGGGCGCGATCCTGGGCCCGATCTTCGGACCGGCTCTCGGTGGCTGGCTGACCGACAACCTGTCCTGGCGGTGGGTGTTCTACATCAACTTGCCGATCGGGGTCCTGGCGCTGGCCGGGGTGCTGGTGTTCATGTCGCGCGGCGGGGGAACAAAGCCCAAGGCGTTCGATTTCCTGGGCTTTGGGGCCATTAGCCTGTTCGTGGGGGCGTTTCAGCTGGCTCTCGACCGGGGACCCAGCCTCGACTGGTTCTCCTCGCCCGAGATCTGGGCCGAGACCATCGTCGGGGCGCTGGCCTTGTATGTATTCCTGGTCCAGACCCTGACGGCGCGCCATCCGTTTTTCGACCGTGGCCTGGCGGTCAATCGCAATTTCGTCGCCTGCACCACCTTCGGCTTCGTCATCGGCATCCTGTTGTTCTCGACCATGGCCCTGCTGCCGGTCATGATGCAGCAGTTCATGGGCTACAGCGCCCTGGAAAGCGGACTGGCGACCATGCCCCGGGGGATCGGCTCGTTCGCCGCCATGTTCGTCGTCGGCCGCCTGATCGGCCGGGTCGACACCCGGCTCATCCTGCTCACCGGGCTCGGCGTCAGCACCATCTCGCTGTGGCAGATGATCCATTTCGATCTGTCGATGACCGCGACCCCGATCATCGTTTCCGGGATCATCCAGGGTGTGGGCATCGGTCTGATCTTCGTGCCGCTCAGCGCTCTGGCGTTCACCACCCTGCCGGCGCACCTGCGCGCGGAGGCGACCGGCGTCTACACCCTGGCCCGCAACCTCGGCTCCAGCGTCGGCATCTCGATCATGGAGGCGCTGTGGACCAACAACAGCTCGGTGGCCCATGCCTCCCTGGCCCAGCACATCAATCCGGGCGATCCGGTGGTGGGGGCGGCGCTGGGCCCTAGCTTCGGCGCCAGCGGCGGGCTCGAGGCGTTGAACACCGAGGTCACGCGCCAGGCGGCGATGATCGCCTATCTCGACGACTTCAAGCTATTGCTGTTCATCACCCTCGCCTGCATGCCGCTGTTGCTGTTCATGCGCACGCCTAGGATCGCGCCGGAGGCCGCCCATGCATTCGTTGAATAGGACCGCCGCCTTCATCAGCGCCCTGGCGCTGAGCGGCTGCGCCGCGGTGGGGCCGAACTTCAAGTCGCCGGCCGCGCCGAAGGTTTCCGGCTACGCCATGGCAGGGGACGCGGTTCCGGCCAACGTCGCCCTCAGCCCCGACAAGCGGGCCATGGGACCGTGGTGGCGCGACCTCGGCTCCAAGACGCTGGACGATGTCACCCTGCAGGCCCTGGCCGACAACCAGACCGTGGCCGGAGCCATCGCCGCGGTCGACAAGGCGCGGGAGCAAGCGGCCAGCGCGCGCGGTGGCCGGGCCCCGCAGGTCGACGCCAACGCCAGCGTTCAGGGCGAGCGCATCAACCTGACCGCGTTCGGCTTCAATGGGTTCCCAGGCTTCCCCAGCATTTCCAACCCGACAATCAGCCTGCTGAGCATCGGGGCCAACGTCACCTACGACCTCGACCTGTTCGGCGGTGAGCGCCGCCGGGTGGAGACGGCCGAGGCGGCGGAGGAAGCGGCGGCGCATCGGGCCGACGCCGCCTACCTGACCCTGACCGGCAACGTCGCCATGGCGGCCATGCGCATCGCCGCCATCCGCGCCCAGATCGGCGCCGTCCAAGCGATCATCGCCGATGATCAGCGCAACCTCAGCGTCGTCCAAGCGGCCGTGGCTGCGGGCGGAGAGGCTGCGGCGGCGGTGAGCGGGCCGCAAGCCCAGATCGCCGCCGACCAGGCGCTGGCGCCGCCTTTGCAGCAGGAACTGGCCCAGGCGCGCCATAACCTGGCCCTGCTCGTCGGCAAGCCCCAGGCCGAGTGGACAGCCCCCGATTTCGACGTCGGCGAATTCACCCCGCCGGCGCGCATTCCGGTCAGCTTGCCTTCGGCCCTGGTGCGCAGCCGTCCGGACATCCTGGCGGCCGAGGCCGACCTCCACGCCGACACCGCCCGGATCGGCGTCGAGACGGCCAATCTCTATCCCGACATCAAGCTCAACGCCGGTTTCGCCCAGTCGGCCACCACCCCGGGCGGCTTGTTCAGCTACGGCGCCACCGGCTGGAACATCGGCCCGGCCCTGACCATGCCAATCTTCAACGGCGGGACCCTGCGGGCCAACAAGCGCGCCGCCGAGGCCCAGGCGCGGGCGTCCCTGGCGCAGTACCGCCAGACGGTGCTGACCGCCTTCACCCAAGTCTCTGACGTTCTGGCCGCCCTGGCCCACGACGACGACCGGCTGGCGGCCTTGACAGCGGCCCAGGACGCGGCCGACGGGGCCCTGCGCGACGCCCGCGCCGCCTACAACCTGGGCGGCGGGCCGCTGGCCAACATCGTCAACGCCCAGCGCCAGGTCGACATGGCCCGGCTCGACCTCGTGCAGGCCCGAAGCCAGAAGCTGCTCGACATTGTCCAGCTCTACGCCGCCACCGCCACCAACTGGCGCGAAACCGCCTCCGCCAAGCCGTGAACGGCCAGCCAGGACGCGCTTGAGGCGCGTTTCGGGGGGTTTCGGCCCATGTTACTGGCGTTAACGCGCCATCCACCTTAAAGGTGATGAATCGTCCCTTTCGCGCTGTACGCGGCCAAAGGGGCGGGCGGGGAGGCGAGAGAAAGGATTTCGGTTCCGTTGGATCCCACGGATATCGGGGCGCCAGAGTACTTCCACAGAGTCGTTGATTGTCAGTGGGCCTGCCCGGCTCACACGCCGGTGCCGGAATATATCCGGCTCATCGCCGAAGGGCGTTACGCCGACGCCTATATGATCAACTGGAAGTCGAATGTCTTTCCGGGGGTGCTCGGACGGACATGCGACCGGCCGTGCGAGCCGGCGTGCCGCC
>DASXMK010000541.1:0-2405 GCA_036495705.1 Caulobacteraceae bacterium
CCACTGACGGCCTGCCGACGCCCGCGCACTTCGCCTTGCGCGAAGCCCCGGTCCCGACGCCGGGTCCCGGCCAGGCGCTCTCGCGCACAATCTATATTTCCCTCGACCCCTATCAGTGGGGCTATCGCCAGCGCACGATCCCGGGCCAGGTCTGGCACGCGCGCACGGTCTCGCAGGTCGTCGGGAGCCGCCTGGACGGCTTCGCCGCCGGCGACCTGGTGTTCAATGTCAACGGCTGGTCTGAGTATGGGCTGATGGGCGCGGGCGTGGAGCGCCCGGCCTATATGATCCCGCGCCGGCTGGACCCGGCCATGGGCCGCATTTCACTGGCGGTCGGGGTGCTAGGGATGCTGGGCCTTACCGCCTACGCTGGCATGCTGTTGCTGGCCGATCCGCAGGCGGGCGAAACGGCGGTGGTGTCGGCGGCCTCTGGCGGCGTCGGCCAGATCGCCGGCCAGCTGGCCAGGTTGCGCGGGGCGCGCGTCGTCGGCATCGCCGGGGCGGCCGAAAAGGTGCGCTTCGTCGAACAGGAACTGGGTTTCGACGCCTGCGTCTCGCATCTTTCGCCAAGCTTCGCCGAGGATCTGCGTGACGCCTGCCACGCTGGCGTCGATGTCTATTTCGAGAATGTCGGCGGGGCGGTGTTCGACGCCGTGCTCCCGGAGTTCAATCCCGGTGCGCGGATGACCATCTGCGGGCTCATCGCCCATTACGGCGAGGCGGGCGATGCCCGGGCGGCGCTGATGAAACGCGGCGAGCGGGTGTTCAGGGAGCGGGGCGTCGCCGTCCGCAACCTCTTCGTCGGCGATTTCGTGGCCGAACACGAGGCTCGATTCCTTGAGCAAATGTCCGGCTGGGTGGCCGAAGGGAAGGTGAAATACCGCGAGGACATCCGCCAGGGCCTGGAAAACGTCCCGGCGGCATTTGCCGAGATGATGCGCGGCGGCAATTTCGGCAAAACTCTGGTCCGGGTCAGCGACGACCCGACTCTGGGAGCGGTCAGTCGGGCTTGAACAGGCCCTTGGGCGAGAGGGTGAAGACCTCGCACCCATCCTCGGTGACGCCCACCGAATGCTCGCACTGGGCCGAGAGCGACTTGTCGCGGGTGACCGCGGTCCAGCCGTCGGCCAGCAGCTTCACCGGATGGCGGCCGAGGTTCACCATCGGCTCGATGGTGAAGAACATGCCGGCCTCCAGGCGCTCGCCGGCGCCGGGGCGACCGAAATGGAGCACGTTCGGAGCGTCGTGGAACACCCTCCCCACGCCATGGCCGCAGAAATCGCGCACGACGCTGCAGCGCTGGGCCTCCACATAGGACTGGATAGCGTGGCCGACGTCGCCCAGGCGAACGCCCGGCTTCACCGTCGCGATGCCGCGCTCCAGAGCCTCGTAGGTGACTTCGATCAGCCGGCGGGCGCGCGGGGCCACCTCGCCCAGGGCGTACATGCGCGAGTGGTCGCCATGCCAGCCGTCGACGATCACGGTGACGTCGATATTGGCGATGTCACCTTCGCGCAGCGCCCGCTCGCCAGGGATGCCGTGGCAAACCACATGATTGGGCGAGATGCACAGGGTGTGGGAATAGCCGCGATAGTACAGGCAGGCGGGAAACGCCCCGTTGTCGAGGATGAACTCGCGCGCCAGGCGGTCGAGCTCGGCGGTGGCCACGCCCGGGCGCACATGCGGGGTCAGCATGTCCAGGCACTCTGCCGCCAGGCGTCCGGCCACGCGCATGCCGGCGAAGCCTTCCGGGCCATGGATCTTGATCCGCTCGGTGCGGATGTCGGCGTAGGTGAAGTCTTGGGCGAGCGCCATGAAGCCTATGTCGCAAGCATGGCCCTGGATTTCAACCGCCGTCACCGCCGTCAGAAGAACCGCAGTTTGAACAGGCGCGCGTCGTCGGCGCGGCGGAAGAACATCCGCGTCTGTAGATCGGCGATGTGGAAGTCCCAGTACTCACCCCTCGGGCCGAGCGTGCGCGTCAGCCACTGAAAGGCGGGAATGTTCAGGGTGGTCCCAGCGGCGAACGGCGAGAGGCCGATCTTCTGGGGCGCGAACACCATGACCGGCCCGCGGCCCCAGCGCGCTGTCAGTTCGTCGCGGACGTCCATCCAGTCGGTATCGACGCTGGTCCGGTCGCCGGCGCGGAAGGCCGACTCCTGCCCGGAGGGGCTGCGCGTCTCGGCGGCCTCGAGCAGGATCTCGGCCGCCAGCTGGACACGCCGGAAGGCCTCGTTCGAGCCGCCCTGGTCGGGATGGGCCGTCTTGGCCGCCCGGCGATAGGCGGCGCGGATCTCCTCAGGTCCGGCGCTGCGCTTCACGCCCAGGATTTCGTAGTGGTCGTCGGGCCCGCGCACGGCCTCTAGGCTCCTAGCCAGGGCAGGCGGCGCGCGATGCGGATCTCC